>JBPCPD010000129.1:0-7537 GCA_050999535.1 Thermoleophilaceae bacterium | reverse complement strand
ACGTCGCCGCGCTCCTCGTCGCCGCAGCCCACGCCGGTCACGACGAGGGCGGCGACCGCAGCGCCGATCGCGAGGCGACGGCGGCGCGGACGCGCGCGCGGCGTCGCGGTGACCTGCCCGCGCGTCGGTCGGGGCATCGCTGGCGCACCTGCTCGGATGGCACCACGATACCGCCACCCGCGGCCGCCATCAGTGCGGGGCGGCAGCGCCGCGACGAGCATGGCGGCCACATATCGCGGGCGCGGAATCAGCGCTCAGCCGAGATTCGAGCGCAGGAACTCGACCGTCCGCGTCCAGGACTGCTTGGCGGCGTCGGCGTCATAGGTGCCGAGCCGGTTGGTGTCGTTGAAGAACGCGTGGCCGGCACCCTCGTAGAACTCGAACTTCACCGGCTGGTCGGTGGCCTCGTCGATCTCGCTCTCGAGCGCCTTGGCATCGTCGACTGGCACGAAGTCGTCGGCGGTGCCGAAGTGGCCGAGCACCGGGGCGGCGATCTTCGAGAAGTCGGGCTTGCCGTGGGGCATCACGTAGTAGTAGGTGACCGCCGCGCGGACCTTCGGATTGACGGTCGCCGCCCAGATGGCGAGACCGCCACCGAGACAGAATCCGACCGTGCCGATCCCCTCGCCCTGGACGCCGTTCTGCTGGGCGAGGTGGTCGACCGCGCCGCGCATGTCGCGCTCGGCCTGGTCCATCGACATGGCCATCATCTTCTGCTCGGCCTCGTCGGGCTCTGTGGTCGTCTCACCGCGATAGAGATCCGGCGCCAGGGCGACGAAGCCCTCGGCCGCCAGGCGGTCGCAGACGTCGCGGATGTGGTCCTCGAGGCCCCACCACTCCTGCAGGACCACGACGCCGGGGCCGCCGCCTCCCGCAGGGATCGCAAGGTAAGCGGGGGCGGTGGCACCGTTGGACGGGAACTCGACTGCGGGCATCTAGGTCCTCTCCTGGTCAAGGTCGAAGCTGTCCCGAGCGAGGATAGTCGGCCCTCACGCCAGGTCAGCGGGGCTGCTCAAGCTCGCGCGCGAGCTCCCATCCCACCGCCACGCCGACGAGCATCCCGACACGAGTCTCCTCGGCGAGCAGCGTCCGGATCAGTGCCATGCGCTGCGCGTCGTCCTCCTCGGCGACGGCGCGGCGGATCTGCGAGTCCTCGGCCTCCCCGAACCAGCCGCCGGCGTGCAGCGCGTCGCCGAGGATGCGCTGCAGCTGCGGCGCGATGCGCGCGACGCGCGCCTCGGCCTCCCGGAAGCGCTCGGGATCCGACAGAGCCTCGACGGCGCGGTCGATGCGCGCATCGCTGACGGGCTCGTCGCCGGCCATCGCTCAGCGCCTCGTCAACAGCGGCAGGAGGAGCCCGAGCAGCGCTCCGGCGGCCGCGCCGACGACTCCCGCCACCACGCTGGCCTCCGCGAGGGCGAGCGGCAGCGCCAGCAGCACCACGGCGATCACGTAGACGCCGAGCAGGTCGTTCTCGCGGTCGACGCCGCGGCGCGCGGCGCGGCGATCGTCGAGGTACCAGGCCGACAGCAGCCCGAGCGCCGCGCCGTTGGCGCCGAGCACGAGCGCGAGCCCGCGCGCCTCGAAGGGCGGGGTCAGGTCGGCGGCGACGGCCGCGCACGCGCCGGCGGCGCCGCAGAGCAGGAACACGGCCACGACGGCCAGCGGGCCGAAGCGCCGTTCCAGCATCGATCCGAAGATCCCGACGGCCAGCAGGGCCACGAACTGGTAGGCGAGGCTGTCGTGGACGAACGGCGCCGTCAGGTAGCGCCAGGGCTCGTCGTCGCCGGGCAGCACGATGCCCCCGACCTCGCCGAAGGCGACCGCCTCGGTGGCAAGCACCAGCGTGACCAGCAGCGAGACGGCGATCAGCGCGAGCGTCGCGACCGGACGGCGATCTGGAGCGATGCCCTGGATCTCGTCGGCGCGCAGGCGCGAGAGGCGCGGACGCCGGCGCTGCTTGGCGCGCGGCTCGGCGTCCTCACCGTCACGCTCGAGCTTGGGCGCACGCTTGCGCACGCGCTGACCGCAGTACGGGCACTCCGTGACGTACGGGCTGACCTCGGAACCGCAGTTCTTGCAGACGACGAAGAGGTCTGGCTGACTCACCGGCCTGAGGGTACTTGGCGGCGCGCGGCGCGCGGGTCAGCCGGGCGCGTCGGGCACTGCGCGCGCGGTCTTGTCCAGGATCTCGGAGACGACCTCGCCGAGGTCGTGGTTGGCCTCGTAGACGACGAGCTGACGCGCGCCGCCGTTGCCGTGCTCGATCAGGTCCTCGACGGCCTCCAGCGCGCTTGCCGACCCGAGCTCCTGGGCGTGGCCGCGCAGGCGGTCGACGAGCCTGCGCGCGAGCTCCTTCGTGCGCACGCGGTCGCGACTGGGCAGGTCGACGAGCTCGCCCTCGAGCCCGTGGCGGGCGGCGAGGAACTTGTTCTCGTCGAGCATCTCGTACCGGTAGCGCGACAGCCGCTCACCGGCGTCGAAGTGATCGGAGGGCTCCTTGACCATCGACTGCACGAGCGCGGCCAGGCCGACCGTGTGCTCGAGTCGCGTCTGGGAGTCCATCACGCGGATCTCGACCGTCCCGAAGCGCGGGTGGGGCCGCACGTCGTACCAGAGGTAGGTGTAGTCGGAGATCACCTTGCTCTGCTGCATGAACTCGATCCGGCGCGACCAGTCCTCGAAATCCTCGTAGCGCGGCGGGATTCCAACGCGCGGGAAGGCGCGGAAGATCGGCGTTCGCGTCGAGAGCAGGCCGGTGCTCTGACCGCGCCAGAACGGCGAGTTGGCCGACAGGGCGAGCAGCAGCGGCAGGTGCACGCGCATGCCGTTGGTCACGTGGATGGCCTTGTCGGGATCGTCGACGCCGACGTGCACGTGGATGCCGAAGATCAGCTCCTGGCGGGCGACGAACTGGAGGCCGGCGATCAGGTCCCGGTAGCGCGGGCGCGAGACGATGCGCTGGTCCTCCCACAGCGCGAACGGGTGCGTGCCCGCGGCGCCGATCGCCAGCCCGCGCTCGGCGGCCGCCGCGGACACCTCGCGACGCAGCTCCGCCAGCTCCCGGCCCGCCTCCTCGGCGTCGTGGCACGGCGTCGTGGCGACCTCGCAGACCGACTCCATCAGCTCGGGCTTGACCTCACCCGCCGATGCGCTGCCGTGGAGGTCGTCGAGCAGCGACTCGATCGAATTGGTCAGATCGTGGGTCTCCGCGTCCACGATCATCAGCTCCTCCTCGACCCCGAGGGTGTACGAGGGGCCCGTGAACCGGTGCTCCACGGGGTGATCGTAACCGGCGCGTCGGCGCAACGGACGACTTCTCTGCAGCGCGCGGGGACCGGGAGCCTTTCGGGCAGCCCGGGCGCGGACTTTCCAGGCGTTACGGCGCTGGTAGTCTGCCCTCGCTGATGAAGATGCGCCAGTCCAGCTCCCAGTTCGAGGCTGCGTTCCGCGAGGAGGCGGCCGACTCGGTGCAGCGCCGTGAGCGCTTGCGTCAGAAGGCGGTCCACCGCTCGCGTGCCCGCCGCGTCGAGCGCGTCCAGAAGGCCGGGACGGCCCGCTTCGTGGGCCTGTGCCTGGCCATCCTCGCGACGACCGTGATGGTCACCCTGGTGATGTTCCAGGTCCTCGCGATGATCGCCGGCTGAGGGCCCTGAGCACGAGTGGCCTAGTCGGCGTCGCGCGTCTTGAGCCGCTCGAGCTCGGCGTCGACCGCAAGCCGGTTGTCCTCGGCCGGCCCGCTCTCCTGGATGTCGATCCAGACCTCCTTGCGGAAGACCGGAACCGATCGCGGCGCGGCGATCCCGATGCGCACCTTCTCACCCATGATCGCCAGCACCGAGACCTCGATCTCGTCGCCGATCATGATGCTCTGACTGGCCTTCCTGGTTAGAACGAGCACGGACATGCCTCCCTGCCTGGAGCTTGACGGGACCCCGACCCGCACCCGACCCTACTCAGGTCGTCACGCGGGGCGCAAGGCACGCGCCGATTGGTAGGCTGCGCCGGACTTGGCACGCCGCTCGCTCAAACCACAGCTCAACCAGATCCGCACCTGGGTCCGGCAAGGTCGCACCGACGCGTGGATCGCCCATCAGCTGGAGGTCTCGGTCAAGGACATCGGCGCCTTCAAGCGCGAGCACGAGCTCGCACCGGCCGAGGTCGAGGGCGACGCCTTCGGCCCGCTGACCGACGACCAGGAACCTGACCTGCGCGCCGAGGACGAGGCACTCGTCGCGGCGGCGCTGGAGGCCGAGCTCGAGCAGGCCGACGGGGAGGACGGCTCCGAGGAGGACACCGACGCGGCCTCGGGCGAGGACGGCGACGACGACGGCGACGACAAGCCGCGCCGCCGGCGCCGTGGCCGCCGGGGCGGGCGCACACGCGGCCGCGCCCGCAAGCCGCTCGAGGGAACCTTCGATCACGGCGAGGAGGGCTACGGGCTGTGGCTCGACCCCGCCATCCAGGACGACGGCGTCTACGCCGAGCACTGGGCCGGTCACCGCGCGGTCACCGTCACCGTCGAGCAGGACCGCATCGTGATCGCGCGCGCCGGCGAGGACGCCGGCGGCAGCGACGGCGACTGAGCCTGAGCCCGTCCGGTCGGAAGCCGGCGGGGATCGGCCGACCCTCAGTGCTCGAAGCGCACGTAGCGGCGCCCACCGGCGTAGTCGGTCGCCTGACAGGCGTAGCGGTGGAAGGCCGCGTCGACCGCCGTGGTGGTGCTCGCCCCGGCGGCGCGCTGGGCGCAGGCGTCCGCCCAATCGGTCCCACCGGCGTAGAGCTCAACGAGCTCGCTCACCAGGAAGGCCGAGCCGAGCCGGCGGCGCAGCTCCTCGAGCACTGCCGCGACCGCGCGCTCGAGGTCGTGCTCCTCGCCCGGCGGCGCCTCACCCAGCATCCGCTCTCCATGCTGCCACTGGTCGAGCGCGTTCTCCAGCCCGTAGGACACTGCACGGGACGGTAGCTCGCGAAGCGCTTGTGAGCGCTCCGAGGAGCCCGCGCGGCTGATCGTAGGGCCTACTCGGACAGGTTCTGGATCACGTAGGCGCGCTCGCCGACGCCGACCATGCCGAGCCGGCGCGCCTCCAGCGCCAGCGCCTCGGGGTCGCGCAGGGTGCGCACCCGCTGCTTGAGCTCGGCGTTCTCGCGCTCGAGCTCGCCGAGCTCGGTCTGCTGAACGCGCGCGGCGCTCGACTGCTCGAGCCAGTGCTTGGCCGGCGAGATGTAGAGCAGCAGGATCACGCCGAGCGTGACCAGCAGGGCGATCCGCCCGACGCGGTCCCAGCGCACGCCGGTGCGCCCGGAACGTCGCCGGTGGCGCTGACGTGGTCGCGTGGTGGCGGTGGCGGAAGCCATCGCAGCGACCTTCGCGGCCGAGCCGGCCACTCCTCCCGGGGGCTGGGGCTTGGGCGCCCAGAGCTACGACCGAAAGACGCCCCGGCCCGGATAGGTGGCCGCGCTGCCCAGCTCCTCCTCTATGCGCAGCAGCTGGTTGTACTTCGCCACGCGGTCCGAGCGCGAAGGCGCCCCGGTCTTGATCTGGCCGCAGCCGGTCGCCACCGCGAGGTCGGCGATCGTCACGTCCTCGGTCTCGCCCGAGCGGTGCGACATCACGGCCGTGTAGCCCGCCTCGTGGGCGGTGCGCACCGCGTCGAGGGTCTCGGTCAGCGTGCCGATCTGGTTGACCTTGACGAGGATCGAGTTGGCGACGCCGAGCTCGATGCCCTTGCGCAGCCGCTGGGTGTTGGTGACGAACAGGTCGTCGCCGACCAGCTGCACCCGCTCGCCGAGCGCCTCGGTGAGCGCCTGCCAGCCATCCCAGTCCTCCTCGTCCATGCCGTCCTCGATCGAGAGGATCGGGTAGCGCCCGGCCATCTCGGCCCAGTAGGCGGTCAGCTCGGCGGCGGCCAGGGAGCGGCCCTCGTGCTCGAGCACGTAGGCGCCCGCCTCGAAGATCTCGCTGGTCGCTGGGTCCAGCGCGATCGCGACGTCGTCGCCCGGGGTCCAGCCCGCGGCCGCGATGCCCTCGATCAGCAGCTCGAGCGCCGCCTCGTTGGAGTCGAGGTCGGGCGCGAAGCCGCCCTCGTCGCCGACGGCCGTCCCCAGCCCGCGCGCGCCGAGGGTGCGCTTGAGCGCATGGAAGACCTCGGCGCCGGTGCGCAGCGCCTCGGCAAACGAAGGTGCGCCGACCGGGACGACCATGAACTCCTGGAAGTCGACCTTGTTGTCGGCGTGCGCTCCGCCGTTGAGCACGTTCATCATCGGCACCGGCAGGACGCACGCGTCCTCGCCGCCGAGCGCGCGCCACAGCGGCCTACCGGCGTCGGCGGCCGCGGCCTTGGCGCTCGCCAGCGAGATCCCGAGGATCGCGTTGGCCCCGACGCGGCCCTTGTTGGGCGTGCCGTCGAGCTCGATCATCGCTCGGTCGAGACCCCCCTGGTCGGCCGCGTCGCGCCCGCGCACCGCCTCGGCGAGCTCGCCGTTGGCATTGGCGACCGCGGTGGTGACGGCCCTGCCACCGAAAGCGTCGCCGGCGTCGCGCAGCTCGGCGGCTTCGAACTCGCCGGTCGACGCGCCCGACGGGATCGCGGCGCGGCCGAGCGCGCCGGAGGAGAGGCGGACGTCGACCTCGACCGTCGGGTTGCCGCGGCTGTCGATGATCTGTCGGGCGTGGACCTGCTCGATCTCGCTCACGGCTGTGGTCGGGCCTCCTGTGCTCGGCTGATGTGACGGTCGGCCGCCGCCCGCAGCGCGAGCTCGGGATCGGCGCCGGCGGCGGCCGCCTCGGCGACCGCCGCGAAGAGCATGTCGCCTGCGGCCTCGAAGCGTCGCTCGCGGGTGTCCGCGGCGGCCAGCCCGGCGGCGGCCTGCTCGGGGCCGCGGGGCCGCAGCTCGGGGTCGACGCGCGCGACGCGGCGCTGCGCCTTCTTGGCGTAGAGAGTGCCCGGCAGAGTCTCGGGCAGATCCCCGAACGCTCCTCCCCCCTCGACCTCGGCCTTGATCTCGTCCCAGTTGGCGAGCACCTGACGGGCCGACAGGGGAGTCCTCCGCGGGGCATCCTGCCCCGTGCCTGGATCCTCTTGGCCGGCATCCCGCCGGCCTTGACCGGCCGCGCTGCGCGTGGCCTTCTCGACGTCCCCGAAGACGTGAGGGTGACGGCGGATCAGCTTCGCGCGGCAGTGCTCGGCCACGGACGCGAGATCGCCCGCGCCGCGCTCCTCGAGCAGCAGCGCCAGGAAGACGACCTGGAAGAGCACGTCACCCAGCTCGTCGAGGAGCTTGGCGTCATCGCCGGCCAGCGCCGCGTCGGCGAGCTCGTAGGCCTCCTCGACGGTGTGCGCGACGATCGAGCGCGCGTCCTGCTCGCGATCCCACGGACACTCGACGCGCAGGCGGCGCGTGATCTCGTCGAGGCGCGCCAGCGCGGCGGTGGTGGCGCCCGGGTCGGTCACCGCCGGAACGCTGCGCGCTACGGGCTCGCCGGGCCCTGCGGGGGCGGGCCGGCCGGCGGCTGCGCGCCCTGCGGAGCCGCGCC
>JBPCPD010000118.1:0-4091 GCA_050999535.1 Thermoleophilaceae bacterium | reverse complement strand
CGCCCGTGTCCTACTACGTGACCACGCCGATCTACTACGTCAACGGCGAGCCGCACCTGGGCCACGTCTATACGACGGTCGCCGCCGACGTCCTGGCCCGCCACATGCGCCAGCGCGGCGAGGACGTGTTCTTCCTGACGGGCACCGACGAGCACGGCGAGCCGATCGCCCAGGCCGCCGAGCGCGAGGGCGTGACCCCGCGCGAGCTGGCCGACCGCCACGCCGAGCGCTTCAAGGCCGTCGCGGCGCGCGTCGGGGCGAGCAACGACTTCTTCATCCGCACCAGCGATCCCGAGCACGAGCAGGTCGTGGCCGAGATCGTCGAGCGCCTCAAGGCCAGCGGCCACGTCTACGCCGGCACCTACGAGGGCTGGTACTGCCCCCGCTGCGCGGACTTCAAGACCGACGCGGAGCTGGTCGACGGCGACCGCTGCCCGATCCACCTGATCGAGCTCGAGCGCGAGCACGAGGACAACTGGTTCTTCCGCCTGTCGGCGTTCCAGGAGCCGCTCGAGCGCCTCTACGCCGACCGGCCGGACTGGGTGCTGCCCGAGTCGCGGCGCAACGAGGCGCTGGCCTTCGTCGAAGGCGGGCTGCGCGACTTCTCGCTTTCGCGCGCGCGGATCAGCTGGGGCGTCCCGATCCCGTGGGACCCCGAGCAGGTCGTCTACGTGTGGGTCGACGCGCTGCTGAACTACTACTCGGCGCTGCGCTACGCGCGCCCCGGCGAGGACCTCACCGGCAGGTTCTGGCCCGCGAGCCTGCACGTCATCGCCAAGGACATCCTCAAGTTCCACGCGGTCTTCTGGCCCGCGCTGCTGATGGCCGCCGAGCTGGAGCCTCCGCAGCGCATCTTCATCCACGGCTACCTGTTGATGGACGAGCAGAAGATGTCCAAATCGCTGGGCAACGTGCTCGACCCGTTCCTGGTGATGGACCTCTACGGCACCGACGCGCTCCGCTACTACCTGCTGCGCGAGGTCTCCTTCGGCCAGGACGGGTCGATCTCGCCCGAGGGCTTCGAGCGCCGCTACACGAGCGAGCTCGCCAACGAGTACGGCAACCTCGCCAGCCGCACGCTGGCGATGATCGGCCGCTACCGCGAAGGGGTCGTGCCCGACGCCGACGTGCCGGCTGGCCTGGCGGCGGACTTCGAAGGGCTGGCGGGGACGGTCGCGCAGCAGCTGGACCGCGTCGAGGTCAGCGCCGCGCTCGACGAGGTCTGGCAGCGGATCCGGCGCCTCAACCGCTTCGTGACCGACGAAGAGCCGTGGCAGCTCGCCAAGGACCCCGCCGCTGCGGCGCGGCTGGACCAGGTGCTCTACGCCCTGGCTGAGGGCCTGCGCGTGACGTCCGTGCTGCTGCACCCGTGGATGCCGGCGTCGGTCGAGCGTCTGCTGGCAGCCCTCGGGCGCGAGGACCGCGGCCTCGGCGACGCCCGCTTCGGGGCCGTGGCCGGCGGCGCTCGCATCGGCGAGCTGGGCCAGCTGTTCCCGAAGGTCGAGGCGCCTCAGCCCTCGCAGGCCTGAGGCTCGCGGGTGGTCGACACCCACTGTCACCTCGACTCGTGCGAGGCGCCCGACGGCGAGCTCGTCCAGCGCGCGCTCGACGCGGGGGTGACGCGGCTGGCGACGGTCGGCATGGACGGTCCCTCGATCCAGCGCGGCCTGGCGGCCGCACGCGAGCACGAGGGGGTGGTCGCGATCGTCGGTCGTCACCCGCACCTCGCAGAGGGCTTCGAGGACGAGGATCTCGAGCTGATCGAGTGTGCCGCCGCGGACCCGCGCGCGCGGGCGATCGGTGAGACGGGGCTCGACTACTTCCGCCAGCGCGCCCCGCGTGCCGACCAGTTGCGGGCCTTCGAGGCCCAGCTCGTGCTGGCCGGGCGGACCGGGCTTCCGGTGGCCATCCACACGCGCGAGGCGGAGGAGGACACCTTCGCGATGCTCGCCGAGCACGCGCGCGACGTCACCGTGATCCTGCACTGCTTCTCGGCCCCCTCGCGCCTGGAGGAGTGCGTCGCGCGCGGCTACCTGTGCTCGTTCGCGGGCAACGTCACCTACAGGAACGCCGGGACCCTGCAGCAGGCGGCGCGCGAGCTTCCCGAGGATCTGCTGCTGGTCGAGACCGATTCCCCCTACCTCGCGCCGGAGCCGCTGCGTGGCACGTCCAACGAGCCCGCGAACGTCGTGCACACGGCGCAGTTCGTCGCTGGGCTGCGGGGCGTCGGATACGCCGAGCTCGAAGCGACCGTGGAGCGCAACGCCGTGCGCGTGTTGCGCTGGTGAGCCGGCGCACGGCCGCCGGCCTCCCGCGGCAGGCGAGCATGAACCGGCTGCGCCGCTTCGGGGTGCGTCCCAACCGCGAGCTGGGCCAGAGCTTCCTGATCGACGACAACGTGCTCGGGGTGATCGGGCGCGCAGCCCAGCTCGACGCGGCCGATGTCGTGCTCGAGGTCGGCGGCGGGCTCGGGGTGCTGTCGGAGTACCTCGCCGCGCGCGTCGGACACGTGCACGTGATCGAGGTCGACCGCTCGCTCGAGGCTGCGCTGCGCGACGCGCTGGGAGAGCACCCCAACAGCTCGCTGCACTTCGCCGACGCCGTCAAGCTCGACCTGGGCGCGCTCGATCCGGCACCCACCAAGGTCGTCGCCAACCTGCCCTACGGCGTCGCCGCGAGGGTGTTGCTGCGCTGTCTCGAGGCGCTGCCCGCGATCGCGCTGATGATCGGGATGGTCCAGCGCGAGGTTGCCGAGCGCTTTGCCTCGCCGCCGCGACGGCGCAGCTACGGGGCGACCTCGGTGCTCGCCCAGCTCGCCTGCGAGGTCCGTGTCGTGCGCCGCATCCCGCGCACCGTCTTCCACCCCGAGCCGGGCGTCGAGTCCGCGCTGGTCGCGATGCGGCGTACGGGGCCGAGCGCCGGCACCGCGACCGTCGCCCTGGTGCACGCCGCCTTCGCGCACCGGCGCAAGGCGCTGGCGGGATCGCTCGCGCTCGCGCCCGGAGCGCCTGCCGGGCTTCGCGACCGGGTGCGCGAGGCGCTGGAGGCCCTGGGCCACCCGCCAGACGCGCGCGCCGAGCGCCTTGCCCCGGACGATTTCGCCGGCCTCGCGCAGCGGCTGGGCCCGGCGGTGCTCGAGCAGCTCGGCGCGGCGGGGACCGGCCGCCGGTGAGCCGATCGCCCGGGGCGGTGGTCGAGCGCGCGCCGGCGAAGGCCAACCTCGTCCTGCACGTCGCGCCGCCGCGGGCCGGCGGGCTGCACCCGCTGTGCTCGATCTTCGCCTCGCTCGAGCTCGCCGACGAGGTCGTGCTGGAAGCCGACGCCAACGCGGCCGGCGACGCGGTGCTCTGCCCCGGGGTCGCGGGCGACAACCTGGCCCTGCGTGCCCTGGCCGCCTACCGCGAGGCCGCACCCGGAGCTCTGCCCGACGCGCTGCGGGTCACGATCGACAAGCGGATCCCCGTGGCCGCCGGGCTCGGTGGCGGCAGCGCCGATGCCGCGGCCACGCTGCGCGCCGCCGATCGGCTCGCCGGTCGCTGCCTCGGCAACCCGCGCTTGCGAGCGCTCGCGGGCACACTGGGCTCCGACGTGCCGAGCCAGGTGGAGCCGCGCGGCGCGCTGGTGCAGGGCGCCGGCGAGCTCGTCGAGCCGCTTGCGCTGCCTGCGCTCGCGCTGGTGCTCGTCCCGCGTGCCACCGGGCTCTCGACGCAGGCGGTCTACGCCGAGCTCGACCGCCTGCGCGCGGACGGCCGGGCGCCGCGGCGCGCGGTGCTCGACCCGGGCCCGCTGCGCGAGCTCGCCGCTTCGGACCCTGCCCGCCTCGGAGCCGGCCTGGAGAACGACCTCGAGGTCGCGGCGCTCTCGCTCGCTCCCGAATTGGCCGGCACGCTCGAGGCCCTGCGCGCGACCGGCGCGCTCGGGGCACGCGTCACTGGCTCGGGGCCGACGGTGATCGGTCTGTTCCCCGACCGCGCGAGCGCGACCGACGCGGCGAACACGATGGCGACCGCACTGGTGACCGAGGTCCGCCAGGGGTGAGGGCGCGGGGGAGAGCCGCAGCGCTCGCGCTCGCCGGCCTGGTCGTGGTCGCG
>JBPCPD010000116.1:0-5102 GCA_050999535.1 Thermoleophilaceae bacterium | reverse complement strand
TTGTCGATCTGGCGCGCGGTGCCGAGGATCGATCCCGCCTCGGAGTCGATCCCGCTGGCGCTGTCGTTGATGCTGCCGGCGCTCTTGTTGATCCTGCCCGCGCTGGTGTTGATCGCGCCCGCGCTGGTGTTGATTCTGCCGGCGGTCGAGTTGATCCTGCCCGCGCTGGTGTTGATCGCGCCGGCGGTCGAGTTGATCGCCCCGGCGGCGGCGTTGATCGCACCCGCGCTCGTGTTGATGCTGCCGGCCGTCGTGTTGATGCTGCCGGCCGTCGTGTTGATGCTGCCGGCCGTCGTGTTGATGCTGCCGGCCGTCGTGTTGATGCTGCCGGCGCTCGAGTTGATCGACCCGGCGAGCCCGTCGATGCCCTGCGCCGTGGAGACGATGCCGCCGAGCTGAGAATCGAGCGGTCGCGCTGACTTGAGGATCGATCGAGCCAGCTCGTTCGTCCGCGTGAGCTGAATGATCGAATCGGTCGAGTCGTTGATCCCGCGCCCGGTGGTGGCGATGTTCTGCGCCTTGCTGTTGATGGACTGCGCCTCCTGGACCGTGCGGGCGAGCAGCACCGCGGCGGCCCCGACGACTGCCACCACTACAACGAGCACTATCACGCTCGCGATCGTAAAACCCCTCATACGCCTTCCCCTCCCTCACAGCCCCTGACTGCACCGGCGCCGGGATTCCTACCGTATATGCCGCCGAGATACAAGTCCGAACCCTCCGATGCCTCCCCCCGGCTCCCTCGAGGCGTCCGCGAAAACGGCTCCACCACGGTCTCCAGAGGGGCGCTGCGGAGCCCGGGGGCCGACGCGCCGCCCGAGCTCCGGGCCACGGTCAGCCGCGACCGGACGAGCTCGAGGCGAGGCGCTCCGGCTCTGGTTCGGGGCGAGCTTCCCGCGCCATCTCGTCGACCGCCTGCAGCATCCGCTCGTAGTCGTCGTAGCTCCGGACGGGTCGCAGCCACGCCCAGCCGTGACGCCGTGACAGCTCGCCGGTGCGGTCCCGGTCGCCCGAGTCGCGCCGCGGCGCGGGCTCCCGCGCCTCACGGGCCGACGGGAGCGTCTCACGGACGTTCTTCTCCTCGCGGACGTGCGAGGCGGCCTGGCTGCGGGCCTCGGAGGCCCGGTGCGCCGCGATCGCCACGTCGAGGAACACCGTCGGCTCGGTCTCCAGCTCGATGCTCGTCTCGAGCATCGAGCGCAGCGTGCGCAGCTCGCGCTCGCTCGCCGGGCGGGACAGCCGGACGCGCGCGTAGCGGTCCCAGGCACGGGCGAAGGGCCGGCCGACCCGCTTCGACGGCGGACTCGAGATCGCGTAGACCGGACAGACGCCACCGCGAGGGTCGCCGTCGGCCCCGACGATGATGGAGCTGCCCTCGATGCCGTCGAGCATCGCCCGCCGAGTGGCCAGCGGAAGCCGGTCGATCGCCGCTCTCAACTCACTTGCCCTGGCCGTCTGTCGTCCCATCGAGCTCCTCCACTTGACGTTGATCCACCTCGACTCCGAGTCACCGAGGCTAGGGCGAACCGTCGCCCCGTTCAAGCTCTCTCCTACCCATGCATGGGAAGTTTCAAGCCTGCCGGCCCTGCGGCGGGCGCGAGGCCGGTACGCTGTGCGCGCGGCACGCAGGTTCGCCGCCGGTCGCCACTGGGAGGGGAGACGATGGAGGGACGGATGAGAGAGGGCAGCGCATCGAGGGACCGCGGGAACGTGGCAAGGGTGTTCGCACTCCTGCTCGGGGCCGGCTACGTGGTCGCGGGGGTGATCGGCTTCGTGGCCACGGGCTTCGGCGCCGGCTTCACGGCGGATACGAACGTGTCGCTGCTGGGCTTCGATCTGAACAACTTCCACAACGTCGTTCACGTCGCTATCGGCGGGGCCCTGATACTCGTGTCGCGGCTCAGCGACGTGACGATCACTCAGGGGGTGCTCATCGGCGTCGGGCTCTTCTACGTGCTCGCCACCCTGCTGGGGTTCCTCAACTACCTGCAGATCATCTCGATCAACGGCTCGCTGGCCGCGGACAACTTCCTGCACCTCTTCTCAGGAGCGACCGCGCTCATCTTCGGCCTGATCGGCGTCCGCCAGCAGAACCAGTCGCTGCGCCGGACCGGGGCGTCGGCGGGCACGTACGCGGGGCGATAGCGCCGCGCCCGTCGGGGAACGCCGCCGTGGGACCAGGAGACGTGGAGGAGCAGGCGTACCGGTACGAACGATCGGCTCCCAGCGGTGACGGCTGACCGTCGCGGTGGGTTCGAGCCGGCCGCGCTGCGCAGATGGATCCCGGCGGCCGTCGCGGCGGTCCTCGTGGTCGGCGCGGCCGCGATGTTCATCGCGCGTGAGCTGGTCTCCCCCCCTCCGCCCGACGCACCGCCCCGCGCGGCGGACGACAGCGTTCGGTTTCGCGACGCGGCGGCTGGGTTCTCGATCGAGCAGCCGGCCGGCTGGCGGCGCGTCTTCTCGCCCGATCCCGAGGTGCGGCTGCTGGCCGAGGGCGACGGCTCGTCGATGCAGGTGCGGATGGGCGAGCTCGGACTCGAGATCGGGCCGGAGCAGCTCGACGCCGCGCAGAAGATCACCGATGAGCTCGTGCGCGCCGCCGGACCGACGAAGCGGCTGCGCCCGCCCCGGCAGGTGGCCCTCGGCGGGCTGCCGGGGTACCTGTACCTCTACACGTTCCGGGACGCCGACACCGGGGAGGAGGGAGCCCATGCGCACTACTTCCTCTTCCGGGGTGAGAAGCTGATCACGATCGTCTTCCAGACCGCGTCTGCCGAGCGCCTCGCCATGCTCGCCCCGCTGTTCGACCGGGTCGGGGAGACGCTGCGAGTGACCCCGGGCTGAGGGCGCCGCTCGCGCCCTCGAGTGGCGGGGGCTCAACGTCAGGCTGAGGTTTACATGACTGGGTCGCGACGATCGGGCAGGCCCCGCCGCCGGTGCTCCTCGCCAAGGCTGGTACCGACCGCCGGGTGCTGGTAGGTTGGCGGCCATCCGGCGGACCGCCGGGGCAGACGGAGGGGAGGCGGTGTGACGATGGCGGCCGTGGCCGTGCAGAGCCCGCTCGACAGGGTCAGCTACGGAGATCTCTATCGCCGCTGGGAGCAGGGCAACTGGCGCGCGACCGAGATCGACTTCGCGCGCGACCGCGAGCAGTGGCAGGCGCAGCTCTCGGACTTCGAGCGCAGGGCGGCGGTCTGGAACTACGCGCTCTTCTTCTGGGGCGAGGACGCCGTCACCGACGGCCTCTCGCCCTACATCGACGCCGCGCCGCTCGAGGAGCAGAAGTACTTCCTCGCCACCCAGCAGGCCGACGAGGCCCGCCACGCGATCTTCTTCAACCGCTTCATGCACGAGGTCGCCGGGATCGGCGACGGCACCGTCGGCGCCGGGCTGAGCGGGATCCGCCCGCAGCTCACCTGGGGCTTCGAGCGGGTCTTCGGCAGGCTCGAAACGGTCTGCGGGCAGCTGCGCCGCGATCCCTCGGTCCCGCGCCTGGCGGCGGCGGTGGCGCTCTACCACCTGGTGATCGAGGCGACGCTCGCGCAGGTCGGACAGCACTTCATCACCAGCTACCTGACCGAGCGCGACCTGCTGCCCGGCTTCCGGGAGGGGATGGCGCACGTCGAGGCCGACGAGCAGCGCCATATCGGCTTCGGCGTCAAGCTGCTCTCCGATCTGCGCCAGATGGATCCCGAGGTGCCCCACGCGGTCGCCGAGATGCTGCGCGAGGTGCTCCCCTGGGCGGTCGCGGTGATCGTCCCGCCGGGCTGGGACGAGCGCTACATCACGACCTTCGGCACCACCTTCGAGGATCTCGCCGAGGCGGGGGTGACCTCGATCATGACCAAGCTGCGCTCCGCCGGCATGCCGCTCGACGAGCTGCCCGGTCCGCCCGTGTTCCCGGTGCTTGGCGAGCCCCGCGAGCGTGCGCAGCGCACCAAGCGGCTGCTGCGCTGCGGCTACATCGGCGAGAAGACCGGCCCGCCCTCGACCGATCCCGAGGACATGCGGCTGCTGTTCGAGACGGTCGCGACCGGGCTCGACAGCGCCGCCGCCGCCGAGCCGGGCGTGATCCAGTGGGAGCTGACCGACGCCGAGCCGTGGCATATCGCCGTCGCCAACGGCGCCACCGCGGCGCGACCGGGACGGGTCGAGCACCCGCACCTGCGCCTGCGCATCGCCTTCGAGGACTTCGTCGACCTCGTCGCCGGCCGCAGGGACGCCCGCAGGCTCGTGGCGACCGGCCGGCTGCGTCCACGCGGCGACCTGCGCTGGGCGTGGCGAAGCCGCCGGATGTTCCCGCCGCTGTGAGAAATCGCGAAATCGCCACCGTGCCGGCTCGCGCCGGCCCCGGACACCCCCGGTGCCCTATCCCAGCGCGGCGGTCACGGCGGCAGCGGCCACGGCGCCTGCGCGCACGACCGTCGCCGCGCCGCCGTGCTCGTAGCTCGTGAGGTCGAGCACCGTCGACGGCGTGCCGGGCAGCTCACCACCATCGAGCTCGAGGTCGACCCCGGCGCGGATGCCGGGATCGACGTCGGCGAGGCGGCGGGCGTCGGGACCCCCGGAGCGATTGGCGCTGGACTGCAGCACCGGCCGGCGCACCGCCGCCAGCGGGGCGAGCTCCCCGGTCAGCGCGGGCACGCGCAGGCCGAGGCGCTGCGGCTGGGCCACGCAGGCGAGCGGAAAGCGCCGCGCGGGGTTGGGCAGCAGCAGCGTGATCGCGCCGGGCAGCAGGCGCGCCAGCGCGGCGCGCGTGCGGGGGCCGAGCTCGGGCAGCGCCTCGAGCGCGAGACCGAGGTCGAAGAACATCACCGCCGCGGCGCGGTCGGGCGGGCGCGCCTTGAGCGCGAAGAGGCGGCGCACTCCCTGCTCGGAGTCGGGCGCGGTCGCGAGCCCGTAGACGGTGTCGGACGCAAACAGCGCGACCCCGCCGACCGCGATGCAGCGGTTGAAGGTCGCGACCTGCTCGGCGGTCACGGCGCGCGACCGATCGTGACCCGCTCGCGTCCGGCGAGATCGGGCCTGGTCTGACCGTCGTCGAGCAGCGCCCGCACCGCCTCGCCCTGTTGGGGGGCGTGCTCGAGCGCGAGCCGCGTGCC
>JBPCPD010000063.1:0-10185 GCA_050999535.1 Thermoleophilaceae bacterium | reverse complement strand
CCCGCGGGTCAGGCTTCCAGCGGTAGTTGTCCGGACCCCCCACCTGCCGCTCGACCGCCCAGCGCGGCGCCCAGAAGGCGACGTCGAGCATCGGGCGCATGCCCGCGTCGACGACCGCCTCGACCGCGCGGTCGACCGGTGCCCATGTATCGCCGTAGGCCGCCGGATCGGAGGCGTCGAAGTCCGGCTTGCGCTGCTCCCGAGTGCCGGGGGCGATCGCCGACCACCCGGCCGTGATGCGCACGCGGTCGACGCCGAGGTCCGCCAGCCGCTGCGCCACCCGCGTCACCTGCTCCGGCGATCCGTGCAGCAGCAGCGGGTCCTCCTGGACCATCGTCTCGATCCTTGGCGGCGGGCTGGGGTCGTCGCCGGGCGCTCCCCCGCAGCCGGCGAGCGCAATGCAGCATGCGAGCAGTAGCCAGCGCACGATGGGCCACAGTAGCTCGCGCCGGACCGCGCCGCGGCGGGGTAGACTGCCCGCTCGAATGGCCTCCGCGCGCAAAATCCGGGTCGTGGTGGCCAAGCCCGGCCTCGACGGGCATGACCGGGGCGCGAAGATCATCGCCCGCGCGCTGCGCGACGCCGGCATGGAGGTCATCTACACCGGCCTTCACCAGACCCCCGAGCAGATCGTCGCGACGGCCCTCCAGGAGGACGCCGACGCCGTCGGCCTCTCGATCCTCTCCGGCGCGCACATGACCCTGGTACCCAAGATCTCCAGGCTGCTGGCCGAGCAGGGGGCAGAGGAGGTCGTGCTCGTCGTCGGCGGCACGATCCCCCAGGACGACGTGGCCGAGCTCAAGGAGCTCGGCGTCGCGGAGATCTTCACGCCGGGGTCGCCGGTGCAGGAGATCATCGACTTCATCAAGGGCGCCGTCCCCGCCTGACCTGGCGGCGTCTGCGCGCGCCTGTCGGTGTCATCGGTGGGCTCGTGTGCGAAGCACACGTCGCCCACCTCTTCCTTGCCAGACACACGCAGCCACTCGCCAGGAGCGCTCATGGAAGCGTGAGGCGACAAGCACACGCAGCCGCTCGCCAGGCGCCCTCAGGCAAGCCTGAGGCGATCGTCGCGTTTGCTTTCCCCCGGCGACTGACTCGTCAGTCAACATGGCGTTACAATCGCGCCCGGCGCCCGGTGGAGGGCGTCGCCCGGGTCGCCACCGCTGGCCGGCCCCTCCGGAGCAACCGAAGGAGAACCCTTGAAGATCTGTGTCCTCGTGAAAGAGGTACCCGACGCCGCGGTGGAGAAGCGCATCGACTCGTCGAGCGGGCGCATCGACCGCGGCGGCGAGAAGAACCTGAACCCATTCAACACCCACGCGATCGAGGCCGCCATGCAGGTCAAGGAGGGCGGCGTGGTCGAGGTCGAGGAGGTCGTGGCCGTGACGATGGGACCCCAGTCGGCCTTCCGCGCGCTGCACAAGGCAGTGTCGCTGGGTGCCGACCGCTCGATCCACCTCACCGACGAGGCGCTGGCCGATTCCGATTGCTGCGCGACCGGCTACGCGCTGGCCCGGGTGCTCGAGTCAGAGAGCCCCGACCTGGTGCTGCTCGGCCAGCAGAGCGACGACGGCGAGTGCTACACGATGGGCGCGATCGTCGCCGACCACCTCAAGATGCCCTCGCTTACGCAGGTCATCAAGATGGACGTCGAGGAGGGCAAGCTGCGCTGCGAGCGTCAGGCCGAGTACGGCTACGACACCGTGGAGATTCAGCTGCCCGCCGTGATCTCGGTCGGTGACGCGATCAACGAGCCGCGCTACCCGTCGCTGAAGGCGATCATGGGCGCGAAGAAGAAGCAGCTCGACACCAAGGCGATCGGCGACGCCGGCATCGAGGCCGGCCGCGTCGGCACCGAGGGCTCGCGCACCTCGGTCCTCGCGATCAACCCTCCGCCCGCGAAGGCGGCCGGCGAGGTCATCGAGGACGAGGACACCAACGAGACGGTCGCGAAGATCGTCTCCTGGCTGGACGAAAGGAAGCTCCTCGCATGAGCGGGATCCTCACCTACGCACTCCACTACCAGGGCGAGTTCAACAAGAACTCGCTCGGCGCGGTCTCCGAGGGCGCAAAGCTCGCCAAGCAGATCGGCGGCGATGCGGCGGTCGTCGTCGTGGGCGACGGCGGCGACCTGACCGACGAGCTGTGCGCCTCACTGGGCAGGTACGGCGCCACCAAGGTCTACCGCGCGAGCGCGCCCGAGGGCCTCGGCGCCCCGGTCGTCGACGTGATGGCCAAGGTGATCCAGGAGGAGGGCTACTCGTACGCGCTGTTCGGCGGCGGCCTGCTCGGTTTCGAGATCGGCGCCGGCCTGACCGCGCGCCTGGGTGCAGGCGTCACGATGGAGGTCACGGCCGTCAGGGCCCAGGACGGCAAGCTCGTCGCCGAGCGGCCGATCCTGCAGGACTCCGCGATCGTTGACGTCGA
The DNA here is from genome assembly GCA_050999535.1 of Thermoleophilaceae bacterium. Lineage (GTDB taxonomy): Bacteria > Actinomycetota > Thermoleophilia > Solirubrobacterales > Thermoleophilaceae > JAAYBF01. Next base: position 7,758 of record JBPCPD010000063.1, on the reverse strand, counting down.
CTACGTCGGTGAACCCGGCATCATCATTGGCCGCCTGAACGCCTTCGAGGCGACGGAGTCCGGCTCCGGAGCGGCCGAGGTCGTCGACGTCGACGTCACGCTCGAAGAGCACTCGACCAAGGCGACGATGGTCCAGCGCGGCGAGCAGCGCGGCGCCGACGTCAACATCGAGGACGCCGACCGGCTCGTGGCCGGTGGCCGGGGCCTGGGCAAGGCCGAGGGCTTCGAGCTCTGCGAGGACCTCGCGGGCGCGCTCGGCGGAGCGGTCGCGGCGACCCGCGCCGTCGTCGACGCCGGCTGGTACCCCTACGCGGCGCAGATCGGCCAGACCGGCAAGACCGTCGCCCCGAAGCTCTACCTCGCGGCGGGCATCTCCGGCGCGATCCAGCACAAGGTCGGGATGCAGGCGTCGGAGAACATCGTGGCGATCAACAAGGACCCCAACGCCCCGATCTTCGAGTTCTCCGACCTCGGCGTCGTCGGCGATCTGAACAAGATCCTGCCGAAGCTGACCGAGGCGCTGAAGGCCAGGAAGGGCGGCTGAGCATGGCGGGCGGGAACGGCAGCGGCAGGACGGCTCCGGCGGCGTTTCCGCCCCCGGTGGACTCGCAGGGCGAGTTCATCAAGCGAGGCCTCGACGACGAGGAGGAGCTGATCGAGGTCGGTGTGGCGATCGTCGGCGGCGGGACGGCCGGTCTCGCGTGTGCGAACCGGCTGCTCCAGCTGCTCGGGGATGACCCCGCGCTGCTCGAGGGCCTCGGCGAGGTGCCGGTGGCGGTCATCGAGAAGGCCAAGACGTGCGGCGGCCACAACCTCTCCGGCGCGGTCATGCGCCCGGAGCCGCTGCGGCGGCTGTTCCCCGACATGACCCGCGCGCAGTGGCGCGAGCAGGGCTTCGCCTTCGGCGAGGTCGAGAAGGAGGCCGTCTACCTGACGCCCACCGCCAAGCGGTCGATCCGCATCCCGCCCCCCCCGCCGTTCAAGAACCACGGCAACGAGGTCGTCTCGGTCGCGGCGCTCGCGCGCTATCAGCAGCAGGTCGCCGAGGACGCCGGCGCCTACGTCCTGACCGAGACCGCCGCGAGCCGGCTGATCGTCGAGGACGGGCAGGTCAAGGGCGTGCGCTCCGGCGACAAGGGTCGCGGCAGGGACGGCGAGCCGCAGGGCAACTTCGAGCCGGGCACCGACATCCAGGCCAAGGCCACCGTCCTCGCCGAGGGCTGCTGGGGCCACCTCACCGGCCCCGCGATCCGCGAGTTCGGCCTCGGCGAAGGCCGCGAGCCCCAGACGTGGGAGCTGGGCGTCAAGGAGGTGTGGAAGGTCCCCAAGCCGCTCGACCGCGTGATCCACACGATCGGCCCCTGGCCGGTGAGCACCTCGGCCAAGTACGGCCAGGTCGGCGGCACCTGGCTCTACCCGATGAAGGACGAGAAGACCGGTGACGACCTCGTCTCGATCGGCTTCGTGATCGACCTCGAGTACGCCGACGCCACGACCTCCGCCCACGACCTGCTGCAGACGTTCAAGTTGCACCCGCTCGTGAGGAAGATCCTCGAGGGCGGCGAGCGCGTGAGTTGGGGCGCCAAGGCGCTGCCCGCCGGCGGCTACTGGTCGATGCCCAAGCTCTCCATGCCCGGCGCCGTGCTCGTCGGCGACTCCGGTGGCATGGTGGACACCGTCTCGCTCAAGGGCGTCCACCACAGCATCAACTCGGGGATCCTCGCCGCCGAGGCGATCTACAAGGGCCTCAAAGGCGACTCGACCGACTTCAGCTCCTACGAGGACGCGATCGAGGAGTCGGTCACCGGGAGGGAGCTGTGGGAGGTCCGCAACACCCGCCAGCCGTTCTCGAAGGGTTTCTTCATCGGTGGCCCGCTCGTGAACCTGTTCATCGCCACCAAGGGCAAGATCCCCATCCGCCTGCCGTGGCACAACCAGGACGAGCGCGAGATGTTCATCGGCAAGACGTCGAAGAAGTATCCGAAGCCCGACAACAGGTACATCTTCGACAAGCTCTCGAGCGTCTTCATCTCGGGCAACGCGACGCGCGACGACGCGCCCAACCACATCCGGGTCCAGACTGACGTCCCGCGCGAGATCGCCGAGACGTGGAAGTGGATGTGTCCGGCCGGGGTCTACGAGATCCCCGAGGACGCCCCCGAGGAGGGCAACGTCGACGTGATCGTCAACTACACCAACTGCGTCCAGTGCGGTGCGATCACGGCCAAGGGCGGGCGGCTCACGACGCCCGAGGGTGGCGACGGCCCCCTCTACCGCAACACCTGACGGGTCGTAGGCGCGCCTGAGCTGCTCCTCGCCGGCTTGCGTGCGGAGCACGCGTCGCCGGGTGCGCGGCTCAGCCACCCCTCCGACCTCGTCAGGACCCTGACCGGTGACGGTTGAGGTGCTACCGCGGGCGGGCGCTGAGGCGTCGGCGCCGGACCGCCGGTAGCTTGACCGGGATCAGGCCGACCCTCCGCTACCCGGGCCAGCACCCGCGCCGCGCCGTCGTCGTCGGCGCGGGCTCGTTCGGCACTGCCGTGGCGCTGCTGCTCGAGCGCGCCGGCGTGCGCACGACGCTGCTCTGCCGCACCCCGCTTCAGGCCGAGGCGCTCGAGCGTGACCGCGAGAACCTCCACTACCTGCCCGGCGTCGAGCTGCCCCACGGGCTTCGGATCGGTGCATTCGGGGCCAAGGAGGATCAGTTCCACCGCGTCGACCTGCTCTTCCTGGCCGTCCCCTCGAAGGGGATGGGCGAGGCCCTGGCGCTGGTCGAGAAGCTCGGCGTCGCGCGCACGGCGGGTGTCGTATCGCTGGCGAAGGGCCTCGTTCCCCCCAGCGGCGTGCCGCCGACCGTCGCCCTCGAGCGGGTCTTCGGCGTCGACCGCACCGCCTGCGTCGGCGGTCCCGCCCACGCGCGCGAGATGATCGAGACCGGCGCGGGGCTCGCGTGCGCGTCGCACTCCGAGCCGCTGGCCCACCGCGTGGCCGAGACCTTCCAGCGCGCCGGGGTGGTGTGCGAGGTGTCCAACGATCCCGTCGGCGTCGAGCTCGCCGGGGTCGCAAAGAACGCCGCTGCGGTCGCGGTCGGCGCCACCCAGGCCCAGGGGCTCAACGCGGCCGGGATGGCGGCCGCGGACATATTCCTCGAGGTCCTCTCGCTCGCCGAGCTGTCGGGAGGCGCCGCACGGACCTTCGTCGGCCGCGGCGGGACCGGCGACCTCGTCGCGACCGCGCTCGCGCCGACCTCGCGCAACCGCAGCGCCGGCGAGCTGCTGGCGCAGGGCGTACGCGCGGAGGAGATACCCGCGCGCCTCGGCCAGGCGGTCGAGGCGCTGGAGACCGTGCGCCTGCTCGCCACCGCGATCGAGCAGGCTGGGGTCGCGGCGCCGGTGACCTCGGCGCTGGCCCACCTGATCGAGGGCACGATGCCGCTCGACGACTGGATCGAGCTGGTTCGCGCCAAGCAACCGCCCCCTGCCCGCTTCGGCCGTCCGGGCACGTGGTGGGCGCGCCTGCGGGCATGGTTCAGGCGCTCGGTGGCGCGCAGGCCACCACGCTTGGAGCCTGCCCCGCAGCGGTCCGGGGAGCTCGCCGACACTGAGTAGACTTGGATCGACCATGAAGACCGAGATCCATCCCGAGTACACCGAGGCGCACGTACGCTGCACCTGCGGCAACGAGTTCACCACCCGCTCGACCAAGGAGGATCTCCGTGTCGAGGTCTGCTCCAACTGCCACCCGTTCTACACGGGCAAGCAGAAGCTGATCGACACCGGTGGACGCGTCGAGCGCTTCCGCCGTCGCGCCGCCCGCCGCTCAGGTTGACGCGCGGGCATAACGGCCGCAACTCCGCTCGTGCGCGGCTGTTATCTGATCGCGTGCGATCTCCAGCACACCATCCACTTGCCGGTCTCGCCATCGCCGCCGTTGCCGCGGTGGTGCTGCTGGGCGCGCCCCAGCCCGGGGACGCGCGCCCGCCCGCATCCGCCTCGGCGAAGGTCGCCGAGTGCGCCCGCGGAGAGCTGCCCGCCGACCGGAGCGTGGCCTTCCGCGGCGTGATGCGCCGCGTGGCGTCGACGCGGCGCATGTGGATGCGCTTCACGCTGCAGGAGCGCCGTGCGGGCGGGCGCTTCGTGGCACTGAGCGCGCCGGGCCTTGGCATCTGGCGCCGCTCGCGCACCGGCGTCGGCGGCTTCGCCTACCGCCAGCGCGTGCTCGAGCTGGCCACCGGAAGCACCTACCGTGCCAAGGTCGATTTCCGCTGGTACGCGGACGACGGACGTGTCCTGCAGCGCGCCACGCGGCGCACGCGCGGGTGCAGCCAGTCCGGCCCGTTGCCGAACCTCGACATCGGACGCATCGGCGCGCAGCGTCTTGACGGAGCCCCCGGCGCCACGCGCTACGTCGTCCGGGTGCGCAATCGAGGTGTCGAGCCCGCTCCGGCCAGCACGCTCGCGTTCTCGGTCGACGGCGCTGCGGTCGACACGGTCACGGTCCCCGCCCTCGCGCCGGCACAGGTGAAGCGCGTGTTCGTCACCGGCCCGCGCTGCGATGCCCGGATCCGCGCCGAAGCCGACCCTGACGGGACCGTCAACGAGTCCGTCGAGCACGACAACGTGCGCTCGATCCGCTGCCCGCCACTGCAATAGGGCTCACGGAGCCGCGCCGCGGCGCCGATAGGTGACCCGGTGAGCACCGACGCCACGCCCCCATCCAGCGGCGCCGCGCCGGCGCACGCGGTGACCGCGGTCGCCGAGGACGGCCCGCTTCATGCCAGGCGCGACCTGCCGGTCGGCGGCCAAGCGGTGCTAGGAGGGCGTGATGATGCGCGGCGTGTCGACCTGGGCGGTCGCCGTGCGCAAGCCCACCGACGGGCAGCTCGAGGGTGGCGAGCTGAAGTCCGGCGAGGGCGCCGGGGGCGAGATAGAGGTCCACAGCGAGCCGGTCGTCTCGATCGTCAAGCGCCACCGTGCGCTGCGGCTGCCGGTGATCCGCGGCGCGGTCGCGCTGGTCGAGTCGATGCGGCTCGGCTTCAAGGCGCTCGGCATCTCGGCCAACGCCCAGCTGCCCGCCGGCGAGCAGGGCGAGACGCAGGAGATCTCGGGTGGCACCTGGGCGGGCACCGTCACGGTCGCGCTGCTGTTCTCGATCGGGCTCTTCTTCCTGCTGCCCGCCGGGCTGACCAACCTCTTCAAGGACTCGATCCCGAGCTCGATCGCCTTCGTGGTGATCGAGAAGCTCGTTCGGATCTCGATCTTCCTGATCTACATCTGGCTGGTCTCGCGGATGAAGCACCTCCAGCGCGTGTTCGAGTATCACGGCGCCGAGCACAAGACGATCTCCTGCTGCGAGGCCGGGCTCGACCTCACGCCCGAGAATGCGCAGCGGTTCTCGCGGCTGCACCCGCGCTGTGGCACGAGCTTCATGCTGATCGTGATGATCGTCGCCATCTTCGTCTTCGCGCCGCTCGGGAAGCTCGACTGGCACTGGCTGCTGATCTCGCGCGTGCTCGGCATCCCGATCGTCGCCGGGCTCGCCTTCGAGGTGATCAAGCTCTTCGGCCGCCACCGCACCAAGCGCTGGGCGCAGATCCTGATGTGGCCCGGCCTACGCCTCCAGCGCCTGACTACCCGCGAGCCCGATCACGCCCAGCTCGCCGTGGCGATCGCGGCGCTCGAGGCCGTGCTGGCGGTGGAGAACCCGGCCGACGCGACCAAGGACGATCGCGCCGTGATGGAGGTGGGGGCCTGATTGCCGGGGGCTCAGTGATCGCCGGGGGCTCCCGCCCCCGGACCCCCGGCGCCGCTTGACCCACGTCCGCATCTACCGTTTCGGCGGCTGTCTCGGCGGCCCGCGTACGCTCTGTGCATGATCGCGAAGCTCGTCGAGCAGATCGAGGGCCGCTTCGGCGAGCTGTCGGCCCAGATGGCCGACCCCGAGGTGATCGGCGATCGCGAGCGATACGCGGAGGTGGGCCGCGCCTACAGCGCGCTCGAGCCCGCCGGCGCGCTGGCGACCGAGTGGCGGCACGCGACCTCGGACGCTGCGGGGGCGCGCGAGATGCTCAGCGAAGGTGGCGAGGACCCCGAGCTGCGCGAGCTGCTCGAGACCTCCGAGCGCCGTGTCGGCGAGCTCGAGGAGGAGATCCGGCTGGCGATGGTCGAGCCCGATCCGAGCGATGACAAGAACGTGATCGTCGAGGTCCGCGGCGGGACGGGGGGAGAGGAGGCGGGGCTGTTCGCCGCCGACCTCTACCGGATGCTCGAGCGCTACGCCGAGCGCCGCGGCCTCGCGCCGGAGCCGCTGGACAGCTCGGAGGGCCACCACACCTTCGCGATCAAGGGCGCGGGCGCCTACAGCGTCTTCAAGCACGAGGGCGTGACCCATCGCGTGCAGCGCGTGCCCGCGACCGAGTCGCAGGGCCGCATCCACACCTCGACCGCGACCGTCGCCGTCCTGCCCGAGGCGGAGGAAGTCGAGGTCCAGATCGATGCGAGCGACCTTCAGGTGGACGTCTACCGATCCTCGGGCCCGGGCGGCCAGTCGGTCAACACGACCGACTCGGCGGTGCGCATCACGCACAAGCCGAGCGGGCTCGTCGTCTCGATGCAGGACGAGAAGTCCCAGCTGCAGAACCGCGACAAGGCGATGCGCGTGCTGCGCGCCCGCCTCTACGAGCAGCAGCTCGCCGCCCGGCAGGCCCAGGAGGCCGACGCGCGGCGCCTGCAGGTGGGAACCGGCGAGCGCGCCGAGAAGATCCGCACCTACAACTTTCCTCAGGACCGCGTGACCGACCACCGGGTCAAGCTGACCAAGGGAGAGGTGCAGCGGGTGCTCGGTGGCGAGCTCGACGAGTTCACCGCGGCGCTCGAGGCCGAGGAGAAAAGGCTCAAGCTCGAGGCTAGCTCCATGGTCGAGGGTTCGGCGGGAGGGGTCGGCACGTAGAGGGTCTCGGCACCGCTCGCGAGGCCGTCGCCGCCGCCACCGCCGCGCTGGAGGCGGCCGGCTGCGAGACGCCGCGGCTCGACGCCGAGCTGCTGGTGTGCGACGCGCTGGGCGTGCAGCGCTCGGCGCTGTTCACCGACCCCGGGATCACGATCCCGGTGCGCGCCGGCCGGCCGATCGGCGAGCGGGTCCGTCGCCGCGTCGCGCGCGAGCCCGTCGCCTACATCCTCGCGCGCAAGGCGTTTCGCCGGCTCGAGCTCCACGTCGACTCGCGCGTGCTGATCCCGCGCCCGGAGACCGAGCTGCTGGTCGAGGTCGGGCTCGAGCTGGCGCACGGCGCATGGGTGCACGAGGTCGGAACCGGCAGCGGCGCCGTCGCGCTCGCGCTGCTCGATGAGCGCCCCGACCTGCGCGTGACCGCCTCGGAGCGCTCGCCGCCCGCGGTCGAGGTCGCGCGGGGAAACGCTCGCCGGCTCGATCTCGAGCTGCACGTCGCGGTCGCGGACGGGTTGCCGGCCGAGGCGCTCGGGTGCGATCTCGTTCTGGCCAACCTGCCGTACGTAGCCGAGCGGGCGATGCCCGGCCTCGCACCCGAGATCCTGCTCTACGAGCCGCACGCAGCGCTGGTCGCGGGCGCGGACGGGCTCGATGCGATCCGCGCCCTGATCGCCCAGGCACCCGCGGGCACGCGGCTCGCGCTCGAGCACGCCCCCCAACAGGGCGAGGCGGTGCGGGCGCTGCTCGACGACGGTCAGACCAGGCCCGATCTCGCCGGACGCGAGCGGGTCACGATCGGTCGCGCGCCGTGAC
>JBPCPD010000005.1:0-6251 GCA_050999535.1 Thermoleophilaceae bacterium | reverse complement strand
GCCCTCGTCGGGATCGAACACGACGACCATGCTGTCCCCACCCCACTCGCGCAGCGGCTGCATGCGGGCCGGAACCTCGCTTTCGCCGGGCACGACGAGCACCGCGGATGCGGCGTCGCGCTGGGCGCGCGCGCGCTCGAGCTCCTCGCGCGCGCCGGGGGCGGAGAGCCGCCGGTCCTTGGCCTCGAAGACGATCCGGCCGCGTACCGGGCCGGCGGCGGCGTCAAGCGAGACCACGGCGTCACCGGTCTTGCCCGAGGCGCCGGGCAGGTCACCGACGGCGTCGCAGCAGTCACCCTGCGCGGTGGCGATCTCGTCGAGCGCCTCGACGACGCGCTCCTCGTAGGTGCGCCCCTTCGCAGTGCCGCGCTCGCGCTCGACCGACAGCTCCTCGAGTGCGCGCTTCTCGTCGCGCAGGCCCTGCAGCTGCTTCTCGAGCTCGCCCATCTGCGCGAGCAGCGCCTGCTGGGTGCGGTGCTGGCGCTGATCGGCCTGCTTGATGACCTCGAGCGTGCCGTTCTTGAAGTCGGCGAGCGGGTTGCGCTCCCCGGACGACGAGAACTGGCGCAGCAGGTCCTCGCGCGAGCGCTGCATTGCCTCGTTGACGACCTCGCGGACGCGGTTCTGCACCGCCCGCGAGCTGCTGTCGGAGAACAGCTCCTCGAGCGACTTGGCGAGCTGGCCGCGCTCGGGATCGAAGACCGCGTCGACGCGCTTGCCGAGGATCTCGGTGACCTCGCGCGCGTTGTCGGAGAACTCGCGCTCGACCTCCTTGGAGACCTTCTCGAACTCGCTGCGCACGAAGTCGGCGTTGGCGCCGGTCTGCTCGCGGTCGAGCACGCGCGCGCCGATCTCGATCGCGTCGGCGATCGTCGCCGCGGGATCGGCCCCGGCCTCCTCGCGCTCGCGCACGAGCCGCGCAGCGGCCTCGTCGTCGACGACCAAGCCGTCGATCGAGACGCGGTTGCCGACGGCGCGGACGTGGGAGAAGCGAAGTGTGGTGGCGGCCTCCATGGGACTGTGGTCGCACGTTAGGGACAGCACCTGACGGAACCGAGCTCGCTCAGCGCGCGGGCTCGTCCATCGCGTTTATGCCGTGCTCGACCTGCTCGAGCGTGCGCCGCAGCTCGCGCAGCTGGTCGACGAGCTCCAGGCGCCGGTCGTCGCTGGGGTCCTCGGTCGCGGCGGCCGCGGCGCGGCGCTCCTGGTCCTCGCGCCGGGTCTCGATCTCGTGCGCCTCCTCGAGCGAGGTGATCACGACGCCGATCAGCAGGTTGAAGATCAGGAACGCGGCAGGCTGCGCGCCATCGCCGTCACCAGGATCCGCAGGTCGGGCAGCAGCCGCACGATCCGTACGATGCGGGCGAGACGGATGATGCGCAGGCATCGCGGCGCGGATCGTGGCAGATGTACCATCCCGCAGCCGCGAGCGCAGCGAGACTCTCAACCGACCCTGGAGGACACACCACCCACATGGCCGCCATCGACGCCAGCAGCGTTGCCGAGATCTCCGTCCAGCCGGGCACGCTGCCCGACACGATGTCCGCCTGGGTCATCCGCCAGGAGCGCGAGGGCGAGCCCGCCGACGCCTTCCAGCTCGAGGAGATCGAGGTCCCCGAGCCGGGCGCCTTCGAGGTCGTCGTGCGGGTGATGGCCGCGGGCGTGAACTACAACAACGTCTGGGCGGCGCTCGGCCAGCCGGTCTCGGTCTTCCGCTACCACCCCGAGGAGGACCACCACATCGGTGGCTCCGACGCCTCGGGGATCGTCTGGAAGGTCGGTCCCGGCGTCACGCGCTGGGCGCCCGGGCAGGAGGTCGTCATCCACTGCAACCAGGCCTCCTACGAGGATCCTGAGGTCCACGGCCTCGACCCGCTCGCCGCGCCGAGCCAGAAGATCTGGGGCTATGAGACCTCCTGGGGCTCCTTCGCCCAGTTCACCAAGGTCCAGGCCCAGCAGCTGATCCCCAAGCCGCAGAACCTGACCTGGGAGGAGGCGGCCTCCTACGGGCTCGTCTACTTCACCGCCTACCGCATGCTGATCGACCAGTGCGAGCTGCAGGCCGGGCACAGGGTGCTGATCTGGGGCGCGGCCGGCGGGCTGGGCGTGTTCGCGGTCCAGCTCTGCGCGGCGGCCGGCGCCGAGTGCGTGGGGGTGGTCTCGAGCGCCGAGAAGGGCGAGCTGGTGATGCAGCTGGGCGCGACCGGGTTCATCGACCGCAACGAGTTCGCGGGAATGATGCGCAGGGGCGGCGAGAGCCCGGAGGAGGAGAAGGAGCGCTTCAAGGAGTCGCGCCGCTTCGGCAAGGCCGTCAAGGAGATCCTCGGAGACTCGCCCGACATCGTATTCGAGCACGTCGGCCAGGCGACCTTCCCGACCTCCGTGTTCGTCGTCAAGCCGTTCGGCAAGGTCGTCATCTGCGCCGGCACGACGGGCTTCAATCTCGACTTCGACGTCCGCTACATGTGGATGCGCCAGAAGCAGATCATCGGCTCGCACTTCGCCAACGCGTGGGAGTGCACGAAGGCCAACGAGCTGATCGAGCAGGGTAGGATCCGGCCGGTGCTGTGGCGCACGCTGGGCTTCGACGGGGTCGCCGACGCTCACCAGCTGATGCGCGACAACAAGCACCTCGGCAAGATCGCGATCCTCGTCGGCGCCGAGCGCGAGGGCCTGGGCCGCAGCGCCGAGGGCGACGGGGCGATCACGGCGGAGGCCGGCGCATGAGCCAGGACCAGGGCATGGTCGTCGAGATCCGCTGGGTCGCCAACCCCTTCCGCGGCGACAGGTTCGAGGCGGCCTGGCTGCCGGCGGCCGAGGCCGTGCTCGACTACGGGGCCACCGGCTGGGCGTTCTTCCGCGCGCTCGACGGCAAGCTCGACTTCACCCAGCTCGCCTTCTTCCCGACCAAGCTCGACTTCGAGCGCTACTGGTACTCGGAGGAGATCGCCGACGCGCGCGAGCGCGCCTCGGGGCTCTACCAGGTCCCGCTGCTGCCGACCTTCCACCAGATCGTCGGCGAAGGCTCGCTGTCGCCGACCACCGGAAGCGCGGGCGCGGCGGGCATCTTGGGCGCGTAGCGCAGCGGTTCAGGCCTGCCGCGCCTCGCCTGCCGCGAAGCGGGCAAACGCCCGCAGGTCGTCGAGCTCCCCCAGCGCCTCCCAGACCCTGTCGAGGTCGATGTCGAGGTACTCGTGCACGAGCAGGTTCCGCATCCCCACCGCCCGTGCCAGGCGCTCGGCGAGGTCGCGATCGAGCCGGCCGTCCCTGCCGAGGCTATGGAAGATCTGACCGTAGTCGTCGGGCGTGCGCAGGCCGAGCTCGCTCACGAGGTGCGCACCGACGTCGATGCACGCCTGGATCGCGAGCTGGAGCGCGTGCTCGACGTGCAGCTCGTCGCGGATGTCGCGGTCGAGTGCGGCGCGCCCGCGGGAACTCGCGGCCTCGAGCGTCTCGAGCAGCTCCTCGAGGCGCTCGAGCCGCCGCATCACGCGGTCAGCGTCGACCAAAGGTGCCTTCCGCCAAGCGCGCCTGCACTCCCCGCGCGAGCTCGGCGCGCAGCGGGCGCGTGTCGAGGTACTCGAGGATCGTCGCGGTCTCGAAGCGCACGCGCTGCTCGCGCTCTCGCTCGAGCAGCAGCTCACCGTCGCGTATGACGCGGTGACGGAGCAGGATCGGAGCGTCGTTGAGAACGATCACGTCGACGCGGTTGGTCTGCAGCAGGCGGGTGGCCTGGGCGATCAGCTCGAGTCGCAGACGGAACCGCTCGTCGACCCCGACGATGGGCTCGACCAGCACGGCGAGGTCGGTGTCCGACAAGGGACCTGCCGTTCCGCTCGCCTGGGATCCGAACAGGTAGGCCGCGCAGATCTGCTCGAGCGCGAGCGCGGCGATGAGCTGGTGCCGCGCGACCGGGGCGCCCGAGGTCGCTGGACGGGTTGGATCGGCGGCATCGGCGCTTGGCATCGCAGCGTCATCGTGACGCATCGGGCGGATCGGATGGCATCAACCCTGCTCGAGCGCAGCCATCGTCAGACCGGCGTCCCTGAGCTGCTCCCAGTAGTGCTCGGCCGGCTCTCTCTGGCCTGACCAGACGATCGCGCGGCCGCTGTTGTGGATGGTGTCCGCGATCGCGTAGCCCCGCTCGATCGTCACGCCTGGGATCACGCGCGCGAGTGCCGCCGCGACTCCGTCGAATGTGTTGTGGCTGTCGTTGAGCACGATCACCCGCCAGTTGCCGCCGAGCCCCCCTCCCGGCGGCCCGACGCGCGGCTTCTCGATCGTCTCCGTCGGCGTCATGCGGCGACGCGCTCCCAGTAGCGGCGCAGTCCGAGGCCGAGCTGATTGGGCGGCGCGGCCTGCAGCAGCGCCGCGGCGGTCTCGGGGTCGACGGCGGCACGGGTTTCAGCCTCCGACCAGGCGGCGAAGCCCTCGGCCGTGTCGTTGCGGGCGCGGTCGGCGCGCGCCCGCAACCGATCGCGCACCCGGTCGATCTGCTCCTCGACGTCGGTGCAGCGGCCGAAGTGGGTCAGGCAGAGGCCGCTCGGTCTCCACGCGGCGACCGCGTCGAGCGAGGCCAGCCAGGCGTCGACGTCGATGTCGGGCGGCGGCGTCGGCGGGATCGTGTACTCGGAGCCCGGCACGCGCACGCCGCCGACGTCACCGACGTAGGCGTCACCGGTCGCCTCGTCGAGGTAGGCGACGTGGTGGGACGCGTGGCCGGGGGTGTAGGCCACGCGCATCCCCTCGACGGTCTCGCCGCCGCTGAGCGTCTGGATGCGCTCGGACGGGACCGGCGCCACCTCGCCCCACAGCCGCTCCATGTCGTCGCCGTAGAGGCGGGCGGCGCTGCGCAGCAGCTTCGACGGGTCGGCGAGGTGCGGCGCCCCGCTCTCGTGGACGTAGACGGTGAGGTCGGGCAGCCGCCGCGCGAGCGCCCCGGCAGCGCCGGCATGGTCGAGGTGGATGTGGGTCAGCAGCAGCGCGTGCGGCTCGAAGTCGAGCCCGTCGAGCAGCGTGTCGAGGCAGGACTCCGGCCCCGGGTCGATCACCAGGCCGTCCCCCCCAACGGTGCCCCCGGAGCGGTCACCCTGCAGGGCGAACGCGCAGATCACGTGCGGGCGCCCCAGGTGCATGACGTCGATCTCGCGTGACATCCAGCTGCTCAACATACAATCCCGCTTCGTGGCCGAGTCCAGACATCGCCTTCCCGAGCGCGATCGGCCGTGGGTGATGCGCACCTACGCCGGCCATTCCAGCGCCAAGGAGTCCAACGCCCTCTACCGCGGCAACCTGGCCAAGGGCCAGACCGGGCTCTCGATCGCCTTCGACCTGCCGACCCAGACCGGCTACGACCCCGACCACGAGCTGGCGCGCGGCGAGGTCGGCAAGGTCGGCGTCTCGGTCGCCCACAAGGGCGACATGCACGCGCTGCTCGAGGGCATCCCGCTCGACGCCATGAACACGTCAATGACGATCAACGCGACCGCGGCGTGGCTGCTCGCGCTTTACCTGGCTGCCGCCGAGGAGAACGGCGTGCAGCGCTCGGTGCTGACGGGCACGACCCAGACCGACATCATCACGGAGTTCCTCTCGCGCGGGACCTACGCGTTCCCGCCCGAGCCCTCGCTGCGCCTGATCGCGGACATGATCGCCTTCAGCATCGAAGAGGTGCCCAAGTGGAACCCGATCAACATCTGCTCCTACCACCTGCAGGAGGCCGGGGCGACGCCGGCGCAGGAGATCGCCTACGCGCTCTCGACGGCGATCGCGGTGCTCGACGGCGTGCGCCCGCGCGTTCCCGATGAGAGCTTCCCGCGCGTCTTCGGCCGGATCTCGTTCTTCGTCAACGCCGGCATCCGCTTCGTCGAGGAGCACGCCAAGCTGCGCGCGATGGGCGCGCTCTGGGAGCAGATCGGCCGCGAGCGCTACGGCGTCACCGAGGAGAAGTTCCTGCGCATGCGCTACGGCGTGCAGGTCAACTCGCTGGGGCTGACCGAGGCCCAGCCGGAGAACAACATCATCCGGATCGTGCTCGAGGCGCTCGCCGTGACGATCGGCCGCGACGCCCGCGCCCGTGCGCTGCAGCTGCCGGCCTGGAACGAGGCGCTCGGGCTGCCGCGACCGTGGGACCAGCAGTGGTCGCTGCGCATCCAGCAGATCCTCGCCCACGAGACCGACCTGCTCGACTACCCCGACATCTTCGAGGGCTCTGTCGTGATGGATGGCCTGGCCGCCGAGCTGGCCGAGAG
>JBPCPD010000205.1:0-4005 GCA_050999535.1 Thermoleophilaceae bacterium | reverse complement strand
CTGAGCGGCCAGTACGCCCAGAACCACCGCGCGATGGGCATCTACCCCCCGACCGGCGGCTACGGCAAGTTCGACAGCGACAACTCGCTCGCGCTGTGGCTGCAGCGCGGCGGCTATCACACGGGCCACATCGGCAAGATGCTCAACGGCTACGGCAGCGACTCGCCGGCGAACATCCCCCAGGGATGGTCCGAGTGGTACGCGTCGGTCGACCCGTCGACGTACCGGATGTACGGCTACACGCTGAACGAGAACGGGGTGTTCAACACCTACGGCGATCCGAAGGAGGAGAACGCGGCGCTCTACCAGACCGACGTGTACACCGACAAGGCGGTCGACTACGTCAACCGCAACGCGCCGGCGCCCTCGCCGTTCTACCTGTCGCTGAACTACCTGGCGCCGCACCACGAGGAGGCTCCGGTGCGCGAGCAGACATCGACGATCGTGCGTCCCGCTCCGCGCCACGCCAACACGCTGTCCGGCGCGGCCCTGCCGACCGGACCCGCGTTCGACGAGCCCGACCTGTCCGACAAGCCGCCCCACGTGGCGCGGCGGTCGGCGGCGCCTTTCACCCCGCAGCAGGTGGAGGAGATCTCGCGCAACTACCAGCGCCGCCAGGAGTCGCTGCTGGCCGTCGACGAGGGCATCGAACGGATCGTCAACACGCTGCGCGCGAATGGCGAGCTGGCGAACACCTACATCATCTTCACGTCCGACAACGGCTACCTGCAGGGCCAGCACCGCATCCCGAGCGGCAAGCTCGCGCCGTACGAGCCGTCGATCCGGGTCCCGCTGGTGATCCGCGGGCCCGGCATCCCGCGCGGGCGAACGTCGAAGGAGATGGTCGTAAACGCCGACCTGGCGCCTACGATCGTCGACGTCACCGACGTCCGTCCGCTCAAGGTCCAGGACGGGCGCTCGCTGCAGCGCTTCTGGAAGCGCCCGCGGCTGAAGACGACGCGGCCGATCATGCTTCAGTCCGGCGGCGTCAACCGCGGCTTCGAGGAGCAGGACGCCGGGCCGGTCGCGACCCTGAGGCCGCTGCAGACCTACAAGGGGATCCGCACCGAGCGCTACCTCTACGTCGCCTACCGCAGCACCACGAAGGAGATGTACGACCTCGCGAGCGACCCGTTCCAGCTCGACTCGGTGATCGACGACCCGCGCTACCGCGAGGCGCGGCGCGAGCTGCGCAAGCAGCTGACCGCGCTCAAGACCTGCCGCGGCCGGTCGTGCCGCCTGCAGCGCGACGAGGTGCCGGGGCCGGGGCCGCGCGTGGAGTCGCTGCTGGGCATCGATCCGGTGCCCTTCGCGCCGCCGGCGCCCGCTCGGCGTCGCTGAGCCGGCGCCACCGCCCACCAGCCAGTGCCTCGGGGCTTCTGGGTCGCGCGAGCCGCCTCCTAGCCCCCGTCCTCCTGCTCCTGGTGCTCCTGCACCTTCTGCTCGAGCTGCGCCATCACGTCGGGATCGCGCAGCGTGGTGACGTCGCCGAGCTCACGGCCGTCGGCGATGTCGCGCAGCAGGCGGCGCATGATCTTGCCCGAACGGGTCTTGGGCAGGTCGTCGGACCAGACGACCCGCTTCGGCCGGGCGAGCTTGCCGATGCGCTTGGCGACGTGCTCGTTGATCTCCCGCACGAGCTCGTCGGTGCCCTCGAGGTCCCCCCCGAGGGTCACGAACGCGCAGATCGCCTGGCCGGCGTCCTCGTCGGCCTGCCCGATCACCGCGGACTCCGCGACCTTCGGGTGCGCCACGATCGCCGATTCGACCTCCGCGGTCGACAGGCGGTGGCCCGACACGTTGATCACGTCGTCGATGCGCCCGATCACCCAGAAGTAGCCGTCAGCGTCCCTGCGCGCGGCGTCGCCGACGAGGTAGGTGTGCGAGCCGAACCGCTCGAAGTAGGTCTGCTGGAAGCGCTCGTCGTCCTGGTGGAGCGTGCGCAGCATGCCCGGCCACGGCCTGCGCAGCACGAGCAGGCCCTGGCCCTCGGAGACCTCCTCGCCGTCGGACTCGCCGAGCACCGCGGCGTCGACGCCCGGCAGCGGCCGGGTCGCCGAGCCGGGCTTGCACGAGGTGATCCCCGGCAGCGGCGAGATCAGGATGTGGCCGGTCTCGGTCTGCCACCAGGTGTCGACGATCGGGCAGCGCCCGCCCCCGATGACCTTCCAGTACCACAGCCACGCCTTCGGGTTGATCGGCTCACCGACCGAGCCGAGCAGGCGCAGCGAGGTCAGGTCGTGGCCGTTGGGGTGCTGCGCGCCCCATTTCATGAACGAGCGGATCGCCGTCGGCGCGAAGTAGTAGATCGTCACGCCGAGCTTCTCGATCAGGTCCCAGTGGGCGTCCTTGGCCGGGTAGTCGGGCGGCCCCTCGTACATCACCGAGGTCGCGCCGTTGAGCAGCGGCCCGTAGACGATGTAGGAGTGCCCGGTGACCCAGCCGACATCGGCGGCGCACCAGTAGACGTCCGACTCGGGGCGCAGGTCGAAGACGTACTTCTGGGTCATCGCGCACCCGGTGAGGTAGCCGCCGGTGGTGTGCAGGATCCCCTTCGGCGCGGCCGTCGAGCCGGAGGAGTAGAGGATGTAGAGCGGGTGCTCGGCGTCGAGCGGCTCGGCCTCACAGTGCTCGTCGGCGACCTCACAGGCCTCGTCGTAGAAGCGGTCGCGACCCTCCTGCATCGGGGTGTCCTGACCCACGGAGCGGACCACGATCACGTTCTCGACGCAGGGCATGTCGCCCATCACCTCGTCGACCTCGGCCTTGACCTCGGCGATCTTGCCCTTGCGTCGCGCCTGGTCGGCGGTGATCAGCAGCTTGGCGTCGGACACCTGCATGCGCTCGGCGACGGCGTTCGGCGAGAAGCCCCCGAAGACGACGTTGTGGATCGCGCCGATGCGCGCGCAGGCGAGCATCGCGACGACGACCTCGGGGATCATCGGCAGGTAGATCCCGACGACGTCGCCCTTGCGGACGCCGCGGTCCTTGAGCGCGTTGGCGAGGCGCTGGGTCTCGGCGAGCAGGTCGGCGTAGGTCACGTCGCGCTGCTCGCCCTCCTCCCCGCGCCAGTGGAAGGCCACGCGCTCGCCGACGCCGGCCTCGACGTGGCGGTCGAGGCAGTTGTAGGAGGCGTTGATCTTGCCCCCCTCGAACCACTTGTAGAACAGCGGGTTGGACTCATCGAGGACCGTGTCCCACTGCTCTAACCAGTGCAGGTCGCGCGCGTGGCGCTCCCACCAGGCCTCGGGATCCGCGGCCGCCTCCTCGTAGACCCCCGGGTCGTTGAGGAGTGCGTTCCGGGCGAACTCGCTCGGCGGATCGAAGCTCTCGCGCTCGAGCAGCTCGGCGAGCTCGCGCTCGAGCTGCTCGCCTTCCGGGGCGGTGCCGGTGAGAACCTCGCTGCGGTGCTCGCCCGATCGGCGATCGGGCTGCGCTCCTTGCGCTGCCATTGCAGTTCCTCCTCGATGGTCTGGCCTAGGTTCTACCCGATCCACGGGCGGCGGGCACCCGGCGCCGTCGCTCGCGGACCAGCGCCGCCGATCGAGCGGTCGGGCCGCCCGCGGAACGTCGAGGCGGCGCCGGGGCTCGTGCACTTGCCGAAGGGGCTGGCCTGGAGGCGTTGCGGGCTCGCCGAGGGCGAGTCTCGGCCGGGGAGATAGACTGACCACATGGTCAGACAGATGACCGCCACCCAGGTCAAAGCCTCGATACTCGCCCTGCTCGATGACGTGGCCGCCGGCGAGGAAGTCGAGATCACCAAGCACGGACGCGTAGTCGCACGCCTCGCGCCCGCGACCGGGCCACACGGGCTCAGGGGGCGGTTCGCCGGGGTCGCGACGAGCGCGGCCGAGGATGAGGATCTGTTCTCCACCGGGGTCGACTGGAACCTGGAGTGACCACAGTCCTGCTCGACACGCACGTCGTGCAGTGGTGGTCGGCCGAGCCCGACCGCCTCAGCCGCGAGGCCGTAGGCGTCGTCGGCGCGGCGGACGAGCTGGCGGT
>JBPCPD010000224.1:0-7396 GCA_050999535.1 Thermoleophilaceae bacterium | reverse complement strand
GCGCGCTGGCGGCGCGCGCGCTGGAGCCGACGGGTGGGGCTGATCGCGGCCGGGGGAGCGCTCTGTGCGCTGCTGCTCGTGCACTCGCTCGCGCCTCCCGCGCCGCCCTCGCGGCTGACGGTCTCGTTCCTGTCGGTCGGGCAGGGCGACGCGACGCTGATCCAGCACCCTGACGGCACCGCCGTGCTCTTCGACGGTGGCCCCCCGGAGGGTCAGGTCGCCCGGCTGCTGCGCCGGGCCGGGGTGCGCAGGCTCGCGCTCCTGGTGATGACCCATGCCTCACGCGACCACCAAGGCGGGCTGCTCGAGGTCGTGCAGCGCTACCCGGTCGACACGATCCTCGACGGCGGCGACGGCACCTCGGACCCCGACTTCCGGGCCGTGCTCGCGGCGGCCCGCGAGCGCGGCGCGAGGCGCATCGAGGGCATCGCCCCGCTCGCGCTGCGGGCCGGCGGCCTGGAGATCGAGGTGCTCTCGCCCCCGCCGCGCCCGCCCGGACCGGCTCCCGAGGACCCGAATCCGCGTGCGGTGGCGGCGGTGGTCCGCGCCGGCAGCTTCGACCTCTTCCTGTCCGGCGACGCCGAGAGCGATGCGCTCCAGGCGCTGACGCTCCCCGACGTCGACGCGCTGAAGGTCTCCCATCACGGCAGCGCCGACCCGGGCCTGGCTGAGCTGCTCGACCGCCTGCGGCCCGAGCTCGCGGCGATCGAGGTCGGCGAGAACAGCTACGGCCACCCGACGCCGAGCACGTTGTCGGCGCTGCGCGCGGCCGGCGTGCCCACCTGGCGCACCGACCGCCACGGGAAGGTCGAGATGACGGTCACCCGCGGGCGCCTGCGCGTCGCTCCCGAGCACGGGGAGGCCGTCTACGCCGGCCCTTAGGGTCGGTCGACAACGTGGCAGACCTGAAGCCCATCTACCTCGTCCACGGCGACGACGACGCGAAGATCGACGAGTGGCGCGTCCGGCTGCGCCGACGCGCCGAGGCAGAGCTCGGCCCGGGTGGCCTCGAGCTCTTCGACGCGGCCTCCGACGCCCCCGGCGCGGTCGCCGCATCGCTGGCGGCACTGACCCTCGCCACCGGGACCCGTTACCTGCTCGCCGACCGCGTCGGGACGTGGAAGGCGGGGACGCTCGACCCGCTGCTGTCCGCGCTTGACTCGATGCCGCCCGACTCCGTGCTCGTGCTGATCGTCCGGGGCAAGCCGCTGAAGGGGCTCGTCAAGGCGGTAGAGGCCGCAGGCGGAGACGTCCGCGAGCACGCGGCGCCGAAGCCCTGGGAGATGCCGCGCTGGGTGATATCGCGCGCGCAGGAGCACGGTCTGAGCCTCGATGCAGAAGCCGCCAAGACTCTGCTCGGGATCGTCGGCGCCGGCCAGCAGCGACTCGCGCGCGAAATCGAGAAGCTCGCGATCGCGCTGCACCCCGAGACGGCCGCGGGCTCGGAGGACATCGAGCGCACAGCGGCGGGCGAGACCCAGCCGAAGATCTACGATCTCGCCGACGCGGTCGTAAGCGGCGACCGTCAGGCCGCACTCGCGCTGGCGGACGATCTCATCGCCCAGGGTGAGCGTCCGAGCCGGCTGATCTATCCGATCACCGGGCGCCTGCGCGAGGTCCGCCGCGCAGCGGAGCTGCTCGACGCGGGCCTGTCGGAGAAGGAGCTCGCGCGCGCGCTCAAGGCGCCGCCGTGGCGGGCGAAGAAGGTGCTCGCCCTCGCGCGGCGAGCCGACCGCGAGTCGCTTGCCCGCTCGCTGTGCCGCTTCGTCGATCTCGAGCTCGCGCTGCGCGGCGGCGACGCCCTCGACGAAGCCACCGCCGTCACGCTGGCGCTGGCTCAACCGTGAGCGGGGCGTCGGCGGGAGGAGCCCGAGCGGCCTCGGGCGAGCACCGCACCGAGAGCGTCCCTACCCGGCAACCGGTACCACCTCGGCCTCGCCGCTGCGCGCGGCCGCGGCGTGCTCGCGACTGTCGAGCGAGGAGCTCAGCAGCCTCGCGAGCAGGATGCCCCGCGCGGCGAGTCCGGCGCAGGTCAGAAACGCGGCCTGGAAGCCCTGGGTCAGCGCGACCGTGGGCACGCGCTCGCCGGCCGCGAAGGCGTCGTTGGTGGCCGCGGTGGCCACCGTCGCCGTGACCGCGAGCCCCAGCGCGCCGCCGACCTGCTGCGCGGTGTTGATCAGCCCCGAGGCGAGGCCCGCCTCGTGGCGCTCGGTGCCGGTCACCGCCGCGATCGTGACCGAGACAAAGGCCAGGCCGAGCCCGATCGCGGCCAGCAGCGACGGGAACAGCACGTCGCCGAGATAGCTGCCGCCCGGGGCGGATACCTGCGCGAACCAGATCAGCCCCGCGGATACGAACGCCAGCCCCGAGACGAGCGTCCACTTGAATCCGATCCTGGTCACCAGCTGCGATGCGGCCCCGGCCGAGACGATGATCGCGACGCTCAGCGGCAGGTAGGCGAGCCCGGCCGTCAGCGGTTCGTAGCCCAGCACCTGCTGCAGGTAGAGCGAGATGAAGAAGAACATCGAGAACAGCGACATGCCCACCAGCAGGCCGATCACGTTCGCCCCACGCAGCGTGCGCAGCCGGAAGATCGAGAACGGCATCAGTGGGTGGCGGGCGCGCGACTCGATCGCGATGAAGACGGCGAGCAGCGTCGCCGCGACCGCGATCAGCACGAGCGTCTGGGTCGAGGCCCAGCCGGCCTGCTCTGCGTCGACCAGGGCGTAGACGAGCACGGCGAGCCCGGCGGTGACCGAGATCGCGCCCGGGAGATCGAAGTTCGAGTCGCGCTCGTCGCGGCTCTCGCCGAGCAGGCGCGGAGCCGCCGCGGCGGCGAGCAGGGCGATCGGCACGTTGACGAACGGCACCCACTCCCAGCAGAGGTACTCGGTCAGGACGCCGCCGAGCAGCACTCCGGCGGCGCCGCCGGAGCCCGCGACCGCGCCCCAGACCCCGAGCGCGCGGTTGCGCTCGGCGCCTTCGGCGAAGGTCGTCGTGATGATCGAAAGCGCGGCGGGGGAGACGATCGCCGCGCCCATTCCCTGGACCGCCCGCGCGATCACCAGCTGGACCTCGCTCTCCGCGAAGCCGCCGGCCAGCGAGGCGATGCCGAACAGGATCAGCCCGCTCATGAACATCCGTCGCCGGCCGAGGAGGTCCGCCAGGCGCCCGCCGAGCAGCAGGAAGCCGCCGAAGGTAAGCGTGTAGGCGTTGACGATCCAGGTCAGGTCGTCCTGCGCGATCTTCAGGTCCGGCCCGATCGAGGGCAGGGCGACGTTGACGATCGAGGCGTCGAGGATCACGACGAACTGCGTCAGCGCGAGCAGGGCGAGCGCGAGGCTCTTCGAGTGGGGCGCCTCGGAGGCGGTCATCGGCAGCTCCCTTCAACGACGGCTGGCGAGTTGTAAACGGAACTGTGGCTCCGAATCAGTCGTGGACCATACGGAAGCAACCCTCCGTTTGTCAACCGGACGCACTACGCTTAATCGCATGGAGCCGCCGGCCGTGGGACTCGCCCGTCCGCAGCGCGCCGATGCGCGCCGCAACCGCGAGCGCATTCTCGAGGCGGCCAAGACCGCCTTCGCGGGCGACGGCCACGCCCAGATCGAGGAGATCGCCCGCCAGGCGGGCGTCGGGGTCGGGACCGTCTACCGGCACTTCCCGACTAAGGAGGCACTGGTCGGGGAGCTGGTCGCTGAGCGCCTGCTGGTCTTCCTGGGTAACGCGACCGAGGCACTGGAGACGATCTCCGATCCGTGGGACGCGCTCGAGACGACGCTGCGCCGCAACGCCGAGGTCGTCTCCGGCGACGCCGCGCTGCAGCAGACACTGATGCGCGACGCGGCCGCGTGGCGCTATGCGGAGCGCCCGCGTGCCGAGCTGCTGGCGGTGACCGCGAAGCTGATCGACCGTGCCATAGCCGCCGGGGCGGTGCGTGAGGACCTTCGGACCGAGGACATCCCGATGCTGATGTGCGGCGTGTGCAGCGTGATGGCGGCCGGCGGCGGCCCGGGCGGCCAGATGGACTGGCGCCGGCATTTCGAGTTCACGCTCGACTCGCTGCGCCCACCCTTCACGCGCTGACAGTCTCGCTGCGGTGCTCGCCCCAGGAGAGCCGGTCCGGTGCTCGCGCGATCGACGAGCGCGCTGCGCTCCTCCCGCGGTGATCGGCCTGCGCTCCTCGGGCCGGGGAGCGGCTAGAGGCTCGCGCGGAGCTTGGTCGCGCGGGCCTTCTTGCGCGACCCGGCGTTGCGGTGCAGCGCGCCGCTGCGCACGGCGCGGTCGATGCGCGAGCAGAGCAGCCTGTAGGCATCTTCGGCCGCGGCGGCGTCGTTGGCGTCGGCGGCCGCACGCAGGCGGCGCTGGGCGGTTCGCAGCGAGGAGGTGTAGCGGCGATTCTCCAGCCGCTCGCGCTCGGTGCGGTGGATCCGCTTCTCTTGAGATGCGATGTTGGCCATGGCAAGCGGGCCGGCGGGGCGACTGGCCACGGCGACCGGCGGCGTAGTGTAGCGCCACCCGTGCCCGGAGAACCGACCGCCGACACCACGCCCGACGCACCGGCGCCCGCGCCGAACCGGCGCGCGGAGTCCGCGGGCAGGCGCGGCGGGCGCCTGGCGCGCAACACCGCGTTCTTCTCGCTGGCCACCGGGCTGTCGCGAGTGCTCGGGCTCGGGCGCGAGATCGTCGCGGCGCGCTACTTCGGCGTCGGAGGCGCGATGTCGGCCTTCACGATCGCCTTCCAGGTGCCCAACCTCATCCGCGCCCTGTTCGCCGACTCCGCGCTGCAGGGCGCGTTCGTGCCGATCTTCACCGAGCTGCTGGAGAAGGGCGAGCGCCGCGAGGCCTTCCGCGTGGCCTCCAGCCTGTTCTTCCTGATCGCCCTGGTGCTCGGGGCGGTCACCGCCGCGTTCATCCTGCTCGCCGATCCGATCATGTCGGTGTTCGCACCAGGGTTCGGCGACGACCCGCGCCTGCAGGGCCTGACCGTCGCCCTCGCGCAGCTGCTGTTCCCGATCGTGCTCCTGCTGGCCCTGTCGGGCCTGGTGGTCGGGATGCTCAACTCCTACGACCACTTCAGCGTGCCGGCGCTGGCGCCGGTGGCCTGGAACATCGTGATCATCGGCGCCTTGGTGGGCCTCACCCCGGCCTTCCCGGAGGAGGACCAGATCTACGCCTACGCGGTGGGGGTGCTGGCCGGCACGCTGGTCCAGTTCCTGCTTCCGCTGCCGTGGCTGCGGGGGCGGGGAGGGAGCTTCAGCTTCTCGCTGGACTGGCGCAACGAACACGTGCGCAGGGTGCTGTGGCTGATGCTGCCGGTCACGATCGCGCTGGGGATGATCAACCTCTCGCTGCTGATCAACTCGCTCTTCGGCACGCTCGTCTCCGACCAGGCCACCGCGGCCATCGACAAGGCGTTCCGGATCTATCAGCTGCCCCAGGGGATCTTCTCGATCTCCATCGCGACGATCCTGTTCCCCACGCTGGCCCGCTTCGCCGCCCGCGGGGCCACCGACGATCTGCGCCGCACGATGGCCAACGGAGTGCGGCAGATCTGCCTCCTGCTTGTACCGAGTGCGGTGCTGATGGCGGTGCTGGCCGAGCCGATCACCCGGCTGCTCTACCAGCGCGGCGCGTTCGACGCCCAGGCCACCGACCTGGTGAGCACCGCCCTGGTGTGGTGGTCGATCTCGCTGCCCTTCCAGGGTGTGAGCCTGCTCTTCTCGCGCACGTTCTTCAGCCTGCAGAAGCCCTGGGCCACCACCGCGCTCGCCGGAGTCAACCTGGTGGTCAACGCAGTGGTCGCCCTCGCGCTCTACGAGCCCTTCGGGATCGCCGGGATCGTGATCGGGACCGTCGCCGGGACGCTCGTGATGACCGTGGCCCAGGGAGCGCTGCTGGGGCGCCGGCTCGGTGGGGTGGAGGCCGGCCCGACGGCGGCGGCGATCGCCCGCATGCTGCTCGCCGCCGCGCTGCTCGGCGCGGTCGCCTACGGGGTGTGGGCGCTGCTCGACGGCGCTCTCGGGCGCTCGCTGCTCGCCCAGGTGAGCGCCGTCGGGGTGGCGATCGCCGGCGGGCTGGCCGTCTACGCTGGGGCGACCTGGGCGCTGGGCATCGACGAGACGCGCCAATTGCGCGCGCTGCTGCCGGGCGGGCGCTCGTGACGCCGACCGCGGTAGGGGCTGGCCCCGGCGCCGCGGCCGCTGTAGCGTCGCGGCTGTGCGTCGCTCGCAGGTCTACACGGATCCGGTCGTGGACGGGCGCACGCTGCGGGAACGTCCGGCCGCGCGGCTCGGGCGCTCGCTGAGCGGCCTGCTGGTCAGCAGGGGCGAGCGCGAAGAGGCCCAGATGGGCGCGGCGATCACCGCGGCCGCGACGCTGACGCGGGCGAACACGATCGCCGTCGTCTCGCCCAAGGGTGGCGTGGGCAAGACCACCTGCACGTTCGTGCTCGGGAACCTGCTCGCGTCCCAGTTGAAGCTGCGCGTGCTCGCCGTAGACGCCAACCGTGACTTCGGCACGCTTGCCCTCCTGACCCCGGACCATCTGCGCGCCGAGAAGACGATCCCCGATCTGCTCGCGGAGATGGCCCGCGTGCACTCGGCCTCGGAGCTGCGTCCCTACGTATCGGCGCTGCCGAGTGGCCTGCACCTGCTCGCCGCGCCGGCGCACGCCGAGGTGATGGCCCAGATGACGCCCGGCGTGTACGGTGAGCTGCACGCGCTGCTGTCGTGCTACTACGACGTGATCGTGCTCGACCTCGGCACCGGGATCGTCGACCCGCTCGCCCAGTTCGGCCTCTCGCGGGCCGATCACAAGCTGCTGATAGCGACGCCGGAGTACGTGACCGCGTCCAAGGTGATCGACTCGCTGCGCCACATCGGCGCCGAGGCTGCCGAGCGCGGCCCCAAGCGCGCCGCCGAGGTGACGATGGTCCTCAACCGCGCGCCCGCGGCGCGATCGGGTGGCGCCCGCGAGATCGAGCAGGCGTTTCGCGGCATCGGCGTCGGGGGCCACGTCGTCGTCCCATACGACGAGCAGCTGCGCGTGATGCTCGACTCGGCGACCTACAGCCTCGAGGCGCTTGCGCGCAGTACCCGGATGGCGATCAAGGCGCTCGGGCTCGCGGCCGCGGGTAGGCTCGTATGACGCTCGGCCGGAGCGTGCGCGAGCAGCCCCGCGTGGCCGCGGCAAGGGCAATCGGGCTGATCGCCCTGATCCTCCTCGGGGCTCTGCTCGGCAACCTGCTCGCCGGCCCTGGCGAGCGAGGGCGCACTGCGGCCGCCGAGCAGGGGCTGCGCGACGCCGAGCAGCGCATCGCCCAGCGCGAGCGCGAGGCACGCGCCCTGCGCGGCGAGGCCGGGCGCCTGGCCGAGGCCACGCGCCTGCGCAGGGC
>JBPCPD010000164.1:0-4286 GCA_050999535.1 Thermoleophilaceae bacterium | reverse complement strand
GCCTCGAGCTCGAGCACGGCGGTGCCCACCGCCTCGAGGAACCAGCGGTCGTGGGCGACGAGCACCACGGCGGCGTCCACGGTCTGCAGGTAGCCCTCCAGCCACTCCAGCGACGCGATGTCGAGGTGGTTGGTGGGCTCGTCGAGCAGCAGCAGGTCCGGGTCGCCGGCCAGCGCCCGGGCCAGCGACGCGCGCGTGAGCTCGCCGCCGGAGAACGTGGCCAGGTCGCGATCGAGGTCGGCGTCGCCGAAGCCGAGGCCGTGCAGCGTGGCGTTGACGCCCTCGCGCCAGTTGTAGCCGCCCGCGTGCTCGAGGCGCGCCTGGGCACGCGCGTAGGCGCTGAAGGTGGCCTCGTCGGTCGCGCCCCCGGCCATCGCCTGCTCGAGCTCGGCGAGCCGAGCCTCGATGGCGAGCAGCTCGGCGCAGCCCGCCAGCACATAGTCGCGCAGGCTCGACCCCTCCTCGCGCGGGGGACGCTGGTCGTGCAGTGCGACCCGGCAGCCCTTGGTGAAGGTGAGCTGCCCGCCGTCGACCGACGTCTCCCCCGCCAGCATCCGCAGGAGCGTCGTCTTGCCCGCGCCGTTGCGCCCGGCCAGGGTCAGCCGCTCGCGGCGCTCGAGCTTGAACGAGACGCCGCGGAAGAGCGGATCGCCCGCCATGTCCTTGGCGAGATCGGAGGCGAGGGCGACGGCCATGGGCCTGCCATGGTAGGTAGACTTCCCGCTCGCCATGAAGCGTCTCGGCTCCACGCTGCTGCTCAGCCTGACCACGGTGCTGGTCTTCGCCCCGGTCGCCCTGGCCGACTCCGCCAACGACCACGGACAGGGTTGGTGGGGTGAGACGACGGACCTCGACGTCACGATCGGCGGCTTCATCCTGATCGCCGGCTTCCCGCTCTTCATCCTCTTGGCCTCCCTGCTGATGTGGCGGCTGGAGAAGCGCGCGGACGCCCGCAAGGCGGCCGCCAAGGCGCGCACGGCGAACGTCGACGACCGCGGCGGCTGGTAGCCGCGTCCTATGCCGGCGCTGCCGCCCCACGACTCGGGGCGCGCCGCCGAGCCGGGGTTCTCGGCAGCAGCAGCGAGAGCAGGCCGGCGGCGAGGACGAAGGCCACGGAGGCCCAGAGGCAGGGGCCCTGCCATTGGTAGAGCAGCCCCGAGAGGACGGTGCCGGTGAGGCGTCCGGCGGCGTTGGCCATGTAGTAGAAGCCGACGTTCATGGCGACCTCGTCGCCGTCGGCGTAGGCAAGGATCAGGTCGGAGTGCACGGCCGAGTTCATCGCGAAGATGACGCCGAACACGATCAGCCCGACCACGATGATCACGGTCGGCTCGATGCTGGTGGAGCAGGTCGTGCTCGTCGGGGTCGGAGAGGTGATCGTTGACGCCCACGACCACGTTGAGCGCTCCTTGCTTCACGGGTGCGGCGACGATGACCTTGCGCACACCCGCGCGGAAGTACGCGTCGAGCGCCTCGCGCGTGCGGAACCGGCCCCGAACACTCGATGACCACGTCGACGCCGTGCTCGCTCCAGGGCACCTCCCCCGGCTTGGCGAAGCTGCCGTAGCTCACGCGCTCGCCCTCGATGGCCAAGGCAGCGTCACCGCCGTGCACGTCGTGCGGCCAGCGGCCGTGGACCGAGTCGAAGGTCAGCAGGTGCGCGGAGGTCGCCGCGTCACCGTTGAGCTCGTTGACGTGGACGAAGTCGAGCTCGGGCCAGCCCCACGCCGCACGTAGGGCGAGGCGCCCGATGCGTCCGAAGCCGTTGATCCCGACGCGAGCACCCGCCATCGCCGTGACGGTACTCCATCGACGTTCGTCGTTGTATCCATCCGGTTGTTGAGATGGCGCAGCGGGTCAGCTCAACCAGGCCGTGAACTCGTCCAGCGCGCCGGGCAGCACGTAGTAGTACGCCCACAGGCCCTGGCGCTCGGAGTCCACGATGCCGGCCTGGCGCAGCTTCTTGAGATGGTGGCTGAGCGTCGGCTGAGCGATGTCGAACAGCGGCACCAGCTCACACACGCAGACCTTGCCGGCGTGCTTGCGCAGCACGTCCACCAGTTGCAGCCGGACCGGATCGCCGAGCGCCTTGGCGACCTCAGCCATTCGCGTAGCCCGGTGGCGCTCCACGTCGGGATAGACGACCGGCTCGCAACACGGCTCGCCCTTCGGCCGCTTGGTCTTCGGCGTCAGCTCCATATCAACGGCCATCGATCTAGATGGTACCGGCGAAGCCGTCCGGATCGGATGGCCTCGTCTATGTTGCGCCGATCGCCGTCATCGATGTCCATCTCGCCGCTCGCCTGCCGGCCCACCTCACCGCGGAGCATCCGTGAGCGTCGCCTACGAGCGCCGGGGCGCCGCCGCCGTGCTGACCATCGACCGCCCGGAGCGTCGCAACGCCGTCGACGGGGACACGGCGAGCGCGCTGCTCGAGCGCTTCCAGGAGTTCTGCGCCGACGACGAGGCCCGCGTGCTCGTCCTGAGCGGCGCGGGCGACGTCGCCTTCTGCGCGGGGGGCGACCTCAAGGCCATCGAGACGCTCAACCCCGACGCGCCGGGCGGCTCGCTCGGCTTCACGCGGCTGACCTCCCCCAAGCCGACGATCGCCGCGGTCTCGGGCTGGTGCCTGGCCGGGGGCTTCGAGCTGGCGCTGTGGTGCGACCTGCGGATTGCGACCGAGCTGAGCACCTTCGGCTTCGCCGAGCGCCGTTGGGGCGTCCCCCTGACCGACGGCGGCACCCAGCGCCTGCCGTGCATCGTCGGCCAGGGTCGGGCGCTCGACCTGATGCTCTCCGGACGCATGGTGGGCGCGCAGGAGGCGCTCGCCATGGGGTTCGTGACCGAGGTCGTCGGCGCCGGGCAGCACGTCGCCCGCGCGCTGGAGCTGGCCGAGGTCCTGGCCGGCTTCCCGCAGGACACGATGCTCGCCGATCGCCGCGCGACCATCGAGGCGCTGGGTCTCCCCCTGGCCGCCGGGCTGGCGCTGGAGGCGGAGGGCGGCCCGGCGGTGTTCGCCACCGCGGTCGAGGGCGCAGGTCGCTTCGCCTCCGAGAGCGGTCGGGGCGGGTCGGGAGCGGGGATCTGACCGGCGCGGATACCGGCGGGTCGGACGTGTCAGAACCGGCGGGCGTCTCGTGCGGATTCGTCACTGCGAGCAACTGCTCAGGGGAGCCGCAGGTAGTGTTCGACCGGCAGGTCGGAGAGAACCCCGAGGAGAGAGAACCCCACCGCATGACGTACTTCGTGACCGGCGCGACCGGCTTCATCGGCCGGCACCTCGTCGAGGAGCTGCTCGAGCGCGACGGGGAGATCTGCGTCCTCGTGCGCGAGGGCTCGCAGCAGCGCCTCGACGACCTGATCGCCTCCTGGGAGCTCAGCCACCCCGGCGCCGAGGAGCGGATCACCAAGGTCGTCGGCGATCTCGGGCTCGCGCAGCTCGGCGTCGAAGCGGGCTGGGTCGACGACCGCAAGGGCAAGATCGACCACTTCTTCCACCTCGCGGCGATCTACGACATGACCGCCGGCGACGAGGTCAACGAGCGGATGAACGTCAGCGGCACGCGCAACGCGGTCGCCCTGGCCAACGCCCTGGAGTTCGGTCACCTCCACCACACCTCCTCGATCGCGGTGGCCGGCGACTTCAAGGGCCTGTTCCGCGAGGACATGTTCGCCGAGGACCAGAAGCTCCCCTCGGCCTACCACCGCACCAAGTACGAGTCCGAGGCGCTGGTCCGCAAGGAGGCGACGGTCCCGTGGCGCGTCTACCGCCCCGCGGTGGTCGTCGGGCACTCCGAGACCGGCGAGATGGACAAGATCGACGGCCCGTACTACTTCTTCCAGGCGATCCAGAAGCTGCGCGACACGCTGCCGCAGTGGGTGCCGCTGGTCGGCCCTGAGCTCGGCTGGACGAACATCGTGCCTGTCGACTACGTGGCCGCGGCGATGGCCCACATCGCCCACCAGCCCGACCTCGACGGCGAGGCCTTCCACCTCACCCACCCCAAGGGGATCCGCTCCGGGGAGGTCATCAACGCTTTCGCCCGCGCCGCGCACGCGCCGCAGATGGCGCTGCGGATCGACAAGAAGCTCACCGACGCGCTCCCCAAGGGCGCGATCTCGATGATCCTGAAGCTCCCGCAGCTGAAGGGCGTCCGCAACTCGGTGCTCAGCGAGTTCGGGATCCCCGGCGAGGTCATGGAGCACGTCGGCTTCCCCACGAAGTTCGACACCCGCGACACCGAGCGCGCCCTGCGCGGCACCGACATCGCGGTCCCCGAGCTCGA
>JBPCPD010000157.1:0-3093 GCA_050999535.1 Thermoleophilaceae bacterium | reverse complement strand
CGCGACCCTGTGCGCGGCGCTGCTGCACGACACCGTCGAGGACACCAGCGCCTCGCTCGAGGAGGTCGAGGCCGCGTTCGGGGAGGAGGTGGCGACGCTCGTCGACGGGGTGACCAAGCTGACCGGGATCACCTTCCAGAGCCGCGACGACCGCCAGGCCGAGAACTACCGCAAGATGATGGTCGCGATGGCCGCGGACATCCGCGTCATCCTGATCAAGCTCGCCGACCGGCTGCACAACATGCGCACGATCGAGGCGATGCCCAAGCAGAAGCAGCAGAACAAGGCGCGCGAGACGCTCGACATCTTCGCCCCGCTCGCGCACCGGCTCGGCATCCACGCGATCAAGTGGGAGCTCGAGGACCTCGCCTTCGCGGCGCTGCACCCGCGCAAGTACAACGAGATCAAGGGCCTGGTCAGCCAGCAGCGCGAGGAGCGCGAGGGCTACGTCACGCGCGCGGGGGACTACCTGGGCAAGGAGCTCGAGGCCGTCGGCATCGACGCGAGCATCTCGGGCCGCGCCAAGCACTTCTACTCGATCTACTCGAAGATGACCAAGAAGGACCGCGAGTTCAACGAGATCTACGACCTGACCGCGATGCGCGTGCTCGTCGGATCGGTCAAGGACTGCTACGGCGCGATCGGCGTCATCCACTCGCTCTGGAAGCCGCTGCCCGGGCGTTTCAAGGACTTCGTGGCGATGCCGAAGTTCAACATGTACCAGGCGCTGCACACGACGGTGATCGGGCCGGAGGGCAGGCCGCTGGAGATCCAGATCCGCACCCAGGGGATGCACGACACCGCCGAGTTCGGAATCGCCGCGCACTGGGTCTACAAGGACGGCGGGCCCAGGGAGCAGGAGCGCGTCGAGTGGCTCAAGCAGCTCGTCGACTGGCAGCAGGAGCTCCAGGACCCGCAGGAGTTCGCCCAGACGCTGAAGGCGGACCTGTTCGAGGAGGAGGTCTTCGTCTTCACGCCCAAGGGCGAGGTCAAGTCGCTGGCCGCCGGCGCGACCCCGCTCGACTTCGCCTACGCCGTCCACACCGATGTCGGCCACCGCTGCGTCGGGGCCAAGGTCAACGCCAAGATCGTGCCGTTGCACTACGAGCTGCAGTCGGGCGACATCTGCGAGGTGCTGACCTCCAAGCAGGAGCGCGGGCCGAGCCGCGACTGGCTCTCGCTGGCCAAGACCACGCGCGCGCAGAGCAAGATCCGCGCGTGGTTCAAGGCCGAGCGCCGTGAGGACTCCGAGCGCGCCGGGCGCGAGATGCTGCAGGAGAGCCTCAAGCGCAACAGCCTGCCGCCGCAGAAGATCGCCGGCTCGCCGCTGCTGGCCGACGTGATCCGCGAGCTGGGCTTCAAGAAGGCGGACGACTTCTACATCGCCCTCGGCGGCTCGAAGATCTCGGCGAAGCTCGTGACCCAGAAGGTGATGCAGCGCCTGCGCCAGGGCGAGTCGGCCGCCGAGCCGGCCGGCGCGGCGGCCGCGCTCGAGCAGCGCAAGGAGACGCCCAAGCCGACCGGATCGGCCTCGAGCTACGGCGTGCGCGTCGAGGGCGTCGAGGAAGTGATGCTGCGCCTGGCCAAGTGCTGCCGGCCGGTGCCCGGCGACCCGATCGTCGGCTACATATCGCTCGGCAAGGGGATCACGATCCACCACGAGGCGTGCCCGAACGCCAAGGCGCTGATGAAGAGCCCGGAGCGCTTCACCGCGGTCTCGTGGGACGGCGAGGGCACCGGCCAGTCGTTTCGGGTCGAGCTGCAGGTCGACGGCTGGGATCGCCACCGGCTGCTCGAAGACCTCTCGCGCTGCTTCGCCGAGACGGGGATCAACATCCTCGAGGCGCGCTGCACGGTCGTGCACCCGATGGTCAAGAACCGGTTTGTTGTCGAGGTGGGGGACACCGCAGGGTTGAAGACGGCGGTGCAGCGGCTGCGGAACATCGAGAGCGTGTTCGACGCGTATCGGGTGACGCCGACCGGGTGATGCGATGTTGCTGTCGGACTACGTCAAGCGGGACCTCGAGCGCCTCGAGGTTCCGCTGATCACCCTCGATGCGTGGCTGGGGAGGGCTCCGGGCATGCGCGTGAGGGTCGAGACGCTGGGCTGATCCGGGCGGCCGCGCGGTCAAGCCGGAACGAGCTCGAGGCCCTGCTCGGCGAAGTGGCGACCGAAAGCGAACGCCCGCCGCAGCTGCAGGCGACGCATGGTCTCGGGGGAGAGGGAGGTGGGACCGCAGGGGGAGGAGGACCTCGACCTGGCGGGCCTCGCCACCGTCTGCGACATGGTCCCGCTCGTCGGCGAGAACCGCCACCTCGCGCGCGCGGGTCTCGCGGCGCTCGCGCGCACAGAGCGGCCCGGCCTGCGGGCGCTGATGGCGCTCGCCGACCTCGAGCCGGGCGACCTCGACGCCCGCTCGGCGAGCTTTCGCCTCGGCCCGCGGATCAACGCCGCCGGGCGCCTGCAGCGCGCCGACGCGGCGCTCGAGCTGCTGCTGACCGACGATCCCGTCCGCGCCGGGGAGATCGCCCGCGAGCTCGACCTGCTCAACCTCGATCGCCGCGAGACCGAGCAGCGGATCCTCGCCGAGGCGCAGGCCCAGTGCGCGCCGCAGCTCGCCGCCGCCGCGATCGTCGTCGCGGGCGAGGGGTGGCACCCCGGCGTGGTCGGGATCGTCGCCTCGCGGCTCGTCGAGCTCCCCCGCCGCCCGTGCGTCGTGATCGCCCTCGACGGCGAGGGCGGCGGGCGCGGCTCGGGGCGCAGCGTCTCGGCGTATGACCTGCACGCCGGCCTGGACGCCGCCTCGGCGCACCTGCGCGGCTTCGGCGGCCACGCCATGGCGGCGGGCCTGGAGATCGACGCGGCGGCGTTCGAGGGCTTCCGCGCCGCGCTCGCCGCGCACGCCGGCTCCTGCCTGGCGCCCGAGGACCTGGTGGCGGTGGAGCGCGTCGATGCAGTCGTGTCGGGTGCCGCGCTGACGCTCGAGCTCGCCGAGGAGCTCGAGCGTCTCGGGCCCTTCGGCGCGGCCAACCCGGCTCCGACGCTGCTCGTCCCCGCCGCGCGCATCGAGCACGTGACCGCGGTCGGGGCGG
>JBPCPD010000219.1:0-4123 GCA_050999535.1 Thermoleophilaceae bacterium | reverse complement strand
GACACGCTGATCTGGGAACGCGAGGGTGACGCGCGCGTGCTCGCCGGCGCCGGGTGGCCGCGCATCGACGACGGACGCACGGCGACCAACCCGGACACTCCGGAGCTCTTCGCCGCCTTCTGCGACGCCCTCCGCTGGACCTCTTCCGCGCGCCTGAACAAGCTCACCGGCGACGAGCCCGCGCTTCTGTCCCCGTGGGAGAGCGCGGTGGTCCCCGAGCCGTACCAGCTCTACCCCGTGCTCAAGGCGCTGGAGATGCCGCGGGTCAACCTCCTGCTCGCCGACGACGTCGGCCTCGGGAAGACGATCGAGGCCGGGCTCGTGCTCCGCGAGCTCCTCAACCGGCGGCGGATCCGCCGGGTGCTCGTGATCTGCCCGGCCTCGCTGCAGCTGCAGTGGCAGGACGAGCTGCGCACGAAGTTCTCGCTCGAGTTCGACGTGCTCGATCGTGCCGCCTTCACCAACATCCAGCGCGAGTACGGGATGGACGCCAACCCGTGGACGGTGACCTCGCGCGCGATCACCTCGATGGACTTCTTCCGCCAGCCCGACGTACAGCAGCAGTTCCTCGCCGCGGCCGAGACGATGGAGCGCGGCCACGCCCTCGCCGTGGACCTTCTCGTCGTCGACGAGGCGCACAACCTCGCCCCCCAGGGCTTCAGCGAGCGCTCGGACCGGGCGCAGATGCTCGCCGAGGTCGCGCCCCACGCCGAGCACCGGCTCTTCCTCTCCGCCACTCCGCACAACGGGTTCACCGCGAGCTTCTCAGGCCTCTTGGAGACGCTTGACCCGGTCCGCTTCCGGCAGACCGGCGAGCTGGACGAGGCCGAGCGCAAGCACCTCGAGCTCGTGATGGTCCGGCGGATGAAGTCCGAGCTCAACGACGAGGCGCGGGCGGCCGGGCGACCGACGCCCTTCACGCACCGGTCCGTCAGCGGGCTGCCGTACCGCTGGACGACGGAGGAGCAGCGGCTCACGGCGGCCCTGCGCGAGTATCGGCGCGCCGGCACCGCGCTGCTCGCCCGCCTCGGCCGTCGCGAGCAGCTCGTCGGCCGCTTCGTCTTCTCCCTGCTCACCAAACGGCTGCTCTCCAGCCCCTACGCGCTCGCTCGGACCTGGTGGGCGCACATCGAGGGCTACGCCACGACCGTCAGCCTCGACGAGGCAAGGCTGGCCGCCGAGCGGGCCGAGCAGCAGCTCGCCGACGACTCCGAGAAGGCCCGCCGCGAGGAGGATGTCGTCCGTCAGGGGGCCGGCTGGCTGCAGCGTTACGAGGCCGAGTTGACCGCCGCGCGCGAGGAGGTCAGCGCGGCCCTGCTCACGCTCGGCTGGGGCCGCGCGGTCGTGGAGCATCCGTTGGACCCCGACGGCGAGGTGCCCGCACAGGGCTTTCCGCCGGACGGCAAGTGGACCGCCCTGCGCGCGTGGATCGAGGAGCGGCTCCGGGACGGCGATGCCTTCCGTGCGGACGAGCGCGGCCTCGTCTTCACCGAGTACAAGGACACCCTCGACTATCTGCTCACCCGCCTGCGCGCTGATGGACTCGCGACCCCGCAGGTGCGCCGGCTGTTCGGCGGCTCCACCCTCGCCGAGCGGGCCGAGGTCAAGCAGGCCTTCACCGCGGACGAGGATCCCGCGCGCCTGCTCGTCGCGACCGACGTGGCCGCCGAGGGGCTCAACCTCCAGACCTCGTGCCGCTACGTCCTGCACTACGAGGTGCCGTGGAACCCGATGCGGCTCGAGCAGCGCAACGGCCGGGTCGACCGCCACGGCCAGGGCCGCGACGTGATCGCCTTCCACTTCACCTCCGAGGCGGACGAGGACGTCGCGTTCCTCGATTACGTCGTGCGCAAGGTCGACACCGTCCGGGAGGATCTCGGGAGCGTCGGGGAGCTCTTCGACCGGGCGCTGGACCAGCACTTTGCCGGCGACGCGGTCGACGCCGCAGAGCTCGACCGCCGCCTGGCCACGACCCTCAAGGGTGGCGCGCAGCGGCTCGACCTCGCGGTCGGCGGCGACCCGATCGCCGCGCGCGCCGGCGCCGATGCGGGGCGCGCCCTCGCGGACACCGCAGCGCGGCTGCGGCTCTCGCCGGAGGCGATCGAGCGCCTGCTCACCGAAGCGGTGCGCTTGGAGCGGGGTGCGCTCGATGACGTCGGTGACGGGACCCGCCGTCTCAGGGCGCCGCGCAGCTGGCAGCGGGTCGTGAGCAGCTCGCTGCGATCTGGCCTGGGCGGGGCGATGCCGCGCCTGGTCTTCGATCCGGCGGTGCTCATGCAGCGCGCGGGGGAGCGCGAGGTCTTCCGCGAGCGGCCGGACCGCCAGCTCATCCGCCTCGGGCACCCGATCATGCGCCGGGCCACCGCGACGCTCCGCCGCCGGCTTTGGGAGGCCGACCCGAAGGTCGGGCGCTTCACCATCCTCGGCCTCCCCGGTCTGGAGGAGCCCGTCATGCTCGTCAGCGCCCTAGCGGAGCTCACGAGAGAACTGCGCGAGCCGCTGCACGCCGAGCTGCTCGAGCTCGCCGTCGCCTTCACCGACCCGACGCGACCGGTCGACATCCCCGACTGGTCCGCCGGCGTCGCCCTGCCCGAGGCCGAGCTCGTCGACTGGGGCGAGGCGATCGAGGATCGCTGGGGCGACCTGCGCCCGACCCTCGACGCCCTGCTCGCCGCCACCCGCGCCGACCTTGAGGAGCGGGCAGGCAGCCTGCTGCCCGCCGAGCAGAAGGCCGAGCTCGCCTACCAGCGCCAGCTCTTCACCACGCGCATCAACGAGCTGCGCGACCGCAGCGGGGAGGCGGGACGCAACCGCGTGCGCCGCGAGCTCGCGAAGCAGGAGGTCGCACTCGCGCAGATGACCTTCGACCCCGACCACGAGCGGGAGGTCGCCGAGCGCGTGCGCCGGCTGCGCGACCTCGTCGAGGGTGAGGAGTACCGGCGCATCGAGGCTCGCCGCGCCCGGATGCAGGCCCGCATCGAGCGTGAGCGCGACCACCTGCTCGGCGACGTGCTCCCGCGCCGCTACGCCCTGGCCCGCTGCGCCCTGACCCCGGCGGCCGTCGCGCTGCTGGTCCCGGCCGGAGCCAGCGCATGAGCGACGTGCGCCACGCCTGGTGGGGCGAGCTGCGCCACGGCGGGATGCTGCTCGCCCCCGCGATGCTCGACGGTCTGGCCGGCGGTGAGCCCGCCCCCGTGGACGGTCGCGCCTACGAGCACCTCCGGGCGGCCTGGCTGCGCCGGAGCGCCGCGGGCGACCTCGCCGCGTCGCGCGAGTTCACCGCCGCGCTGCTCGAGGGCTTCCTCGGGCTCCGCGAGGGCTGGCAGAAGGGCACGGCCGTTGCGGCCGAGCTGAAGGCGGTCGGGGCCACGGGGGTCGCGCTGCGGCCGGACTGGGCGCTCATGGATCCGGTCGACGCGGACGCGGCCCGCCTGGTCGTGCGCTTCGACGACAGTGCCCGGGTCGGCATCGGCCGGGGCCGCCGCGCCCACGCCGAACTGGTCGAGCTGCTCCGCGCGACGGGCACGCCGCTCGGCCTGCTCACCAACGGCCGCCAGCTCCGTCTGGTGCACGCGGGCCCGGACTACGACGCCTGGGCCGAGTGGGACGCCGCCGCGTGGTTCGACGAGACCGAGGGTCGCGCGACGCTCGCCGGCCTGCGCCTCCTGCTCGGGGGTCGCGAGGGGCTCGAGACGCTGATCGCCGCGATCGCCGACTCCCGCAGCCGCCAGGGCGAGCTCGCGCAGGTCCTCGGTGAGCAGGTGCGCCGGGGGGTCGAGCTCATCCTGAGCGCGACCGACGCCACGACCGGGACGCAGCGGCGCCGCGAACTGCTCGAGCATCACCCCGTCACCGGCGCGCGCGTCCCCGAGGACGAGGTGCTCGCGGCGCTCTACCAGGCCGGGACCCGCATCGTGATGCGGCTCGTGCTCGTCCTCTACGCCGAGGCGCGCGACCTGCTGCCCGCGGGCAACGAGATCTACCACGGCTCCTACGGCGCGGAGAGCCTCTACCGCTCGCTCGGGGAGGCGGCCCGTGACGGCGCCGAGCTCACCGACTCCCGGAGCGCCTGGCGCCGCCTGCTCAGCCTGTTCGGCCTCGTCTACGCCGGCAGCCCGCACCC
>JBPCPD010000154.1:0-21997 GCA_050999535.1 Thermoleophilaceae bacterium | reverse complement strand
GTCTTCGGCTTCCTCAACCTCTTCTCGGGCGGGAGCCTGGAGCGATTCGCGATCTTCACGCTCGGAATCATGCCCTACATCACGGCCTCGATCATCCTGCAGCTGATGACCGTCGTGGTGCCCTCGCTGGAGAAGCTGCGCAAGGAGGGTGAGGTCGGCCAGCAGAAGATCACGCAGTACACGCGCTACCTGACGGTCGGCCTCGCCTTCGGCCAGTCGATCGGCTACGTGTTCCTGATCAACTCGTTCGGCGGCGGCGGCGTCGACGTGGTCGAGAACTTCACCTTCGGCCGCGTCTTCGTGATCATCATCACGCTGACGGCGGGCTGCGTGCTGCTGATGTGGATCGGCGAGCTGATCACTCAACGCGGCATCGGCAACGGCATCTCGCTGCTTATCTTCGCGAGCATCGTCGCCAGCCTGCCCGGCGGGATCGTGCAGTGGTGGGAGTCGCCCGACCCGGTCTTCAAGGTGATGATGCCGTTTATGTGCCTCGCGGTGATCGCCGCGATCGT
The DNA here is from genome assembly GCA_050999535.1 of Thermoleophilaceae bacterium. Taxonomy (GTDB): domain Bacteria; phylum Actinomycetota; class Thermoleophilia; order Solirubrobacterales; family Thermoleophilaceae; genus JAAYBF01. The sequence continues at coordinate 21,482 of JBPCPD010000154.1, read as the reverse complement.
CTACGTGCAGGAGGGCCAGCGGCGGATTCCGATCCAGTACGCCAAGCGCGTCGTCGGACGGCGCATGTCGGGTGGTGGATCGACCTATCTGCCGCTGCGCGTGAACATGGCCGGCGTCATCCCGGTCATCTTCGCCGCCTCGCTGATGGCCTTCCCCCCGACGGTCGGGCGGTTGATCCAGCAGCCCTGGGCGCAGGACCTCTCGGCCGCCTTCGGCCCCAACGGATGGCCCTACCTCGTCGGCGAGTCGATTCTGATCATCCTCTTCACCTACTTCTATACCGCGGTCACTTTCAACCCTGTCGAGCAGGCGGACAACCTGAAGAAGTTCGGCGGCTTCGTCCCCGGCGTGCGGCCGGGACGCCCGACGGCCGAGTACCTCGACCGCATTCTCGCGCGGCTGACCTTTCCCGGCGCGCTGTACCTCGCCGTCGTCGCGGCGGGGCCGACGATCATCGTCAACCAGACCTCGGCCAACTTCTTCTTCGCCGGCACCTCGATCCTGATCGTCGTGGGCGTTGCGCTGGACACCATGAAGCAGCTGGAGGCCCAGCTCATGATGCGCAACTACGAGGGCTTCCTGAAGTAGGCAGGCGCCCGGAGCGGTGCCGATCGGCTTCGCCTGGCTTTGGGCCTCACTCCTCCGGAGTACAGGCAGTCGGCCGTGTGCAGAGCACTACGGCCGCCCCGCGTCCTCGCCATGCTCGCCCCTCGCTCCGCTCCGAGCACCTGCGCGTCGCGGTCGGTTTCGCTCGCACCGCTACTTCGCCGCCTCCACAATCAGGCCCTCCCGCCGCTCCGAGCACCTGCCGCGCCGCGATTGCCCCGCGGGTCGGTAGCCTCCCGCCTCGATGAGCGAGCTCAACCTCATCCTGCTCGGGCCGCCGGGAGCCGGCAAGGGCACGCAGGCCGAGCGCCTGCGCGAGGACTTCGACCTGCCCTACTACGCCACTGGCGACATCCTGCGCGGTGCGGTCGCCGATAAGACCGACCTCGGGCAGCAGGCCAAGGAGTACATGGACCGCGGCGACCTCGTACCCGACGAGGTGATGGTCGGAGTGATCGCCCAGCGCATCGACAGCGACGAGGCGCGTGACGGCTTCCTGCTCGACGGCTTCCCGCGCACGCTGCGCCAGGCCGACGCCCTCGACGAGGCGTTGTCGGACCTCGGCCGTCGGCTGACGGCGGTGCTGGCGATCGACGCACCCGACCAGGAGGTCATCCGCAGGCTCTCCGGGCGGCGCGTGAACCCGAAGACCGGGCGCATCTACCACGTCGAGTTCGACCCGCCCAAGAACCCCGGCTTCTGCGACGTCGACGGCACAAAGCTCGTCCAGCGCGAGGACGACAGGCCCGAGACCGTCGAGCACAGGCTCGAGGTCTTCCACGAGCAGACCAGCCCGCTGAGCGAGTACTACGACAGCCGCGGCCTGCTGCGCCGCTTCGACGGCACGCGCGCGCCGGACGAGGTCCACGGCCACATCCGTGCGACGCTCGCCACCCTGCGCCTCGAGGAGCAGCTGTAGTGAGGGACCGCTAGTGGCGATCATCCGCAAGACCCCCGAGGAGATTGAGAAGATCGCCGCGTCGGGGCGGATCCTCGCGCGCTGCCATCGCCTGCTGCGCGGCAAGGCACGGTTGGGGGTCACCACCGGCGAGCTCGACGAGGCGGCCGAGCGCTTCATCCGGTCACAGGGCGCCGAGCCCGTCTTCCTCGGCTACCGCGGGTTTCCCGGGTCGATCTGCGCGTCGCCGAACTCGATGGTCGTGCACGGCATCCCGGGCGACTACGCGCTCGGCCGCGGGGACGTGCTCTCGATCGACATCGGCGTGAAGTTCGACGGCTGGGTCTCCGACGCCGCCGTCACGCTGCCGATCGGAGCGGTCGGCGAGGTCGCGCGCGAGCTGCTGGCGAGCACGCGCGCATCGCTGTTCGACGCGGTCGAGCAGTGCCGGCCCGGCAACCGCCTGGGTGACGTGTCGTCCGCGGTGCAGCGGCGGGTGGAGGCCGACGGCTTCTCGGTCATCCGCTCGCTGGTCGGCCACGGCGTCGGGCGCGACATGCACGAGGACCCGCAGATCCCGAACATCGGCAAGCCCGGCACCGGTCCGGTGCTCGAGGAGGGCATGGTGCTTGCGGTCGAGCCGATGGTCAACGCCGGCGCGCACGAGGTCCGCCTGGGCGAGGACGGCTGGGCCGTCTACTCGCTCGACGGATCGCTCGCGGCGCACTTCGAGCACACCGTGGCCGTCACCGCGCAGGGCCCGCGGATCCTCACGCCGTGGCACGAGCAGGACGCTCCCCGACGTAGGGCGGCTTCGCCTCGCGCCGGGGCCCGCGCCTAGCGGGTCGTCCCTGCTATCTTGCCCCGTTGGCGCGCGGCCGTTTCCTGGGCCCGCGCCCGTCTATCTCCAGGAAGGTCAGATCAGCGAGCATGAAGGTCCGAGCCTCGGTCAAGCCCATGTGCGAGAAGTGCAAGGTCATCCGCCGCGGTGGGGCCGTTCTCGTGATCTGCCAGAACCCACGGCACAAGCAGCGGCAGGGCTAATAACTTGAGACTGGACGTCGAAGCACAGCATCAAACCACGGGGCTGGATGCCCCGCGGGGGTAATCACATGGCGCGCATCGCAGGCATCAACATTCCTCTTAACAAGCGGGTCGAGATCGGCCTGACCTACATTTTCGGCATCGGGCGCTCGCAGGCCGGAGCCGCTCTGCAGCGCGCCGGGGTTGAGCCCGATACCTACGTGCGCGATCTCACCGACGACGAGGTCCTCAAGCTGCGCGAGGTCATCGACTCCGATCTCACCGTCGAGGGCGATCTGCGCCGCGAACGCTCCCAGAACGTCAAGCGTCTGCAGGAGATCGGGGCTTACCGCGGCCTGCGCCACCGCCGTGCGCTGCCGGTCAACGGCCAGCGCACCAAGACCAACGGACGCACCCGCAAGGGTCCGAAGCGCATGTCGGTGGCCGGGAAGAAGAAGGCGGCCAAGTGATGGGGATGAGCCGCCTTCTCGAGGACGACGAGCAGGCGGGCAACTGATGGCGCAGCAGAGGCCGGGTCGCTCCCGGGGTCGCCGCAAGCCACGGAAGAACATCCCAATCGGCCAGGCGCACATCAAGACGTCGTTCAATAACACGATCGTCGCGCTGACCGATCGCGAGGGCAACGTGATCGCTTGGGAGTCGGCCGGTGGGGCGGGCTTCAAGGGTTCGCGCAAGTCCACGCCCTTCGCCGCCCAGGTGACTGCGGACGCGGCCGCCAAGAAGGGCATGGAGCAGGGCCTCGAGAAGGTCGAGGTCTTCGTCAAGGGCCCGGGCTCGTGGCGCGACACCGCGATCCGCTCGCTGCAGGCCGCCGGCCTCGAGGTGACCCAGATCCGCGACGTGACACCGCAGGCTCACAACGGGTGCCGCCCCCGCAAGCGGCGGAGGGTCTGACCGGTGGCGCGCGACACCGGCCCGCAGTGCAAGCAGTGCCGCCGCGAGGGGCTGAAGCTGTTCCTCAAGGGCGCCCGCTGCGCCACCGACAAGTGCGGCATCGAGCGGCGCAACTACCCTCCCGGCGAGCACGGCCGCGGTCGCTCGCGCCAGTCCGAGTACCGCGTTCAGCTGCGCGAGAAGCAGAAGGCACGCCGCTACTACGGCGTGCTCGAGAGCCAGTTCCGCAGCTATTACGACCGTGCGTCGCGCCAGTCTGGCGTGACCGGCGAGAACCTGCTGCGAATGCTCGAGACCCGCTTCGACAACGTGCTCGTCAGGCTCGGCTTCGCATCCTCGCGCCGGCAGGCGCGCCAGCTCATCCGCCACGGTCACTGGGCGATCAACGGGAGGCGGGTCGATATCCCCTCCTACCAGGTGCGTGCCGACGACGTGATCACGCTCAAGCCCGGATCGAAGGCCGATCCGACGATCCGCGAGGCGACCGAGCTGGTCTCGGTCGTACCCGCATGGCTGCAGGCCGACCACGACGGGCTCACCGCGAAGGTGCTCCGCCAGCCGGGCCGCGACGAGATCGTCGCGCCCGTGCAGGAACAGCTCATCGTCGAGCTGTACTCCAAGTAACCGCTGTACCTGCGCCCACGGCCCTCGCCGCCGGGCGCGCTCTCCGACGCGAAGGACATTTCCCATGATCGAGTTCCAGACCCCCCAGATCTCCGCCGAGAACGTGCGCGACAACAGGGGCACGTTCACCATCGAGCCGCTCGACCGCGGCTTCGGCTACACCTTCGGCAACTCGCTCCGGCGCGTGCTGCTCTCCTCGCTGGCGGGAGCCGCGGTGACGAGCGTGCGAATCGAGGGCGTCGCCCACGAGTTCTCCACCATCGACGGGGTCAAGGAGGACGTGACCGACATCGTCCTCAACCTCAAGGAGATCGTCTGCCGGATGCATTCCGACGCGGCCGAGATCGAGGCGCCGCTCGTGGTCAGCGGCCCGGGCGATGTCACTGCCGGTGACATCGACCTGCCCTCGGGCGTCGAGGTGCTCAACCCCGAGGTCCACATCGCCACGCTCGAGAGGAAGACCAAGCTCGAGATCTATCTTACGATCGGCCACGGCCGCGGCTACACGCCCGCCGAGGACAACAAGACACCGGACCAGCCGATCGGCGTCATCCCGATCGACTCGATCTTCTCGCCGGTCAAGCGCGTCGCCTACTCGGTCGAGGACGCCCGCGTCGGTCAGCGCACCGACTACGACAAGCTGACGCTCGACATCGAGACAGACGGCTCGGTCGACCCGCAGGCCGCGCTGCGCGAGGCTGCGGAGATTCTGATCAAGTACCTGGCGATCTTCTCGGAGCCAGAGCGCGTCGAGGCGCTGCGCGACGCCGGTGGCCCGATCGGCATCAGCGACGGCAGTCTCGGCGGTGACCTCAACGCCATCGGCGGCTCTTCGATCGCCGGCGCCGACGGGATGGACGACATCCTGATCGAGGAGCTCGAGCTGGGTGTGCGCTCCTACAACTGCCTCAAGCGCGCCGGCGTGCAGACGGTCGGCGACCTGGTGCAGAAGTCGGAGTCCGAGCTGAACGCGATCCCGAACTTCGGTCGCAAGTCGATCGAAGAGGTGATCGAGACTCTCGAGGCGCGCGGGCTCGCGCTGCGGGCCTGAGGAAGCCCGAGGGGCCTAGACTCCACCGCGTTATGCGCCACCGCAAGCAGAAGGGCAAGCTCAGCCGCAGCGCCTCGCATCGCAAGGCGCTGATGAGCAACCTCTCGCGCGAGGTGATCGACCACGAGCGCATCCAGACCACCGAGGCCAAGGCCAAGGCGGTCAAGCCCGAGCTCGAGCGGCTGATCACCCTGGGCAAGAAGGGCGACCAGCACTCGCGTCGCCTGGCGATGGCCCGGCTCGGGCAGGACAAGTTCATCGTCTACAAGCTCTTCGAGGAGATCGCGCCGCGCTACGCCGAGCGCAAGGGCGGCTACTGCCGCATCCTCAAGCTCGGTCCGCGCAAGTCGGACTCGAGCGAGATGGTCTTTCTCGAGCTGGTCTGAAGCACCCGCGACGCTTGCCGCAGCAGCTTGTCCGACGCGTCGCCGGGGTTCGCCTCGGCCCAGGCGTCATGGCCGCGGGTCCTGTCAGCGGTGTCGGTGCCGGCCGGCTCGCCCCTCTACCTCCGGCGGCGCGCGGCGCGCCGCTCGGCTGCCGTGTGTACCCACCTGCGCCCCCTCGTTCGCGTAGGAGCTCGCCGTCCGGCACCGACCCCGCCGCCACCCGCGGAAGGGCGTCGGTTGGGCGCAGGGCGACCGGTCAGGGCAGGCTCTGCTCGAGCCAGGCGCGAACGGTGGCGTGGTGGGGTGTCCAGGCAGTCCAGACGTCGGCGGCCCAGGCGCGGACGAGGCGCTCGTGCTCGGCGGGTGTGGCGGCGGCCAGAAGGTCGGAAGCGGTCATACGGCCCGCCATGTCGGGTGGATCGAGCCAGGTGAAGGCGGGCCGGTCGACCATCCGCTTGTGGAGCTTCGGTCCCTCGCCTGGGGCGGCGCTCTGCTCGAGCATCGCAGGGGAGGAGCGCATGTAGGCGTGCGTCGGGCCTTGTTGCTCGGGGAGGACCGCGGCGCAGCCCGGGCAGGCCGTCGCTTCGGCCGGCTTCAGCGGGCCGATCGCGTCGGGATCGTTCATGGGGCGAGCATCGTGCCGGTGCCTACGGCGCCAGCAGCCGCTCGGCCTCCCTCCCGAAGAACTCGACGGCCTCCTCGACGCTCCACTCACGCCGCAGGTCGAGGGCTGGCTGAGCTTCATAGCGTGCCGCGTCGGTGAGCGCCTTGAGCGCGACGACGAGGTCGATCTCCGAGGCTCGGGTGGCGCGTTCGAGGTCGACGCCGGCGAGGCACAACAGGTGGAGGTCGCAGAGATCGCGCGCGGCGGATCGAGCGATGGCGGCGGCCACCTTGAGCTCGGCGAGGTCGGCCGGCGACAGCAGTGGGACGCCGCGATGCTCGCTCGGGCTGTCGAGCGGCTCGCGCGCCAACGACGTCGCCGAGAGCTCAACCCCGTCGACCACGAGCGCGAGCTCGTTCGCCGAGATCCCGCGCAGGCGGCGCTCTCCAACGGCCTCGAGACTCGCGAGCAGCGCCGGCGGATCGAGCGGCGTCAGCGCGAAGAGGTCGAGATCGGTGCTTGTGCGATGGCCGAGGTGCAGCGCACAGGCCGAGCCGCCCCCGAGGGCCAAGCCGTGCTGTCGTGCGACCGTCGCGATCCGACCGAGCAGGTCGAGCGTCGCCGGCGGCAGGCAGTCCTCATGCACCGGCGAGCACGCGACCCCAGAACTCGCCGTGGTGAGCCCTGAGTCTCCCCGAGCACGCGACCAGGCAGACGCGCTCGCGCCCGTAGCGCTCGAGCAGCCAGCGGACCTGTGGCTCGCCGCCCGACTCGAGCACGCGGATGGCGATGTAGTCGGCATGACGCTCGGGATCCGGTTCCTCTGCCAGCCCCTCCCAGAAGAGCTCGCGTACGTGGGCGGGGAGCTCGGTCATCGTTTCGAGTCTAGGAGTCGGAGGGTGGCAGCGGCCGCGCGCGCGTGTCAGCGGTCGCGGCTGATCTGCTCCATCGACTCAGCGCTCCAGGCTCCTGCTCAGCGCCGCCAACCGTGCATCCCACTGGCGCCCGATCGCGGTCATCCAGTCCACCGCCTCGGACATCGGCGCGGGGGTGGGGCGGTAGCGCACCGCGCGCCCCTCCGGCTCGCTCTCGACGAGGCCCGCCTCGGCGAGCACCCCGAGATGCTTCGAGACCGCCTGGCGGCTCATCGGCAGCTCGCGGGCCAGCTCGGTCGCGGTCGCCGTGCCCCGCTGCGTCAGCGTCGCCAGCATGCTCCGGCGCGTGGCGTCCGCCAGCGCCGCGAAGACGGCGTCCGGCTTCGACATCTACTCGCGCCTGCTCAACGAGTCTTCATCGGCCAGCAGATCACGACGACATCGCCAACGTTGTCGTCGCCCAGCTGCTCCATCTCGACTCCGAGGACCCCGCCGGGTGGAGCAGATCTACTCCACCACACCGGGCAGTCGCTCGAGGCGCTGCACGACGACATGGACCGCGACCGCTTCCTCTCGCCCGAGCAGGGGGTCGAGTACGGGCTCATCGACCGCGTGATCGACCGGCGCGAGCTGCGCCGCCTGCCCTCGAGCTTCACTGCTTCGGGCGGGTAGGCTGCTTCTGCCAGCTCCCCTGAGGTGGCGGTCGTCGGTGCGCGTGCAGCCCGCACAGCCGCGAAACCACGTCGAGCAGGTCCGCGGCCGGCCGGCGCTGCTCGAGCCCATGCTGTCGTGACCGCCAGGCGGCGATCTGCTCCCAGGAGAGCTGGGCTGCGGACGGGGCTCGCGGCATCCGGCGACGGTAGCGCGGGCGAGTTTCGCACCCTCGGCGGCGATCAAGTCGCCCGAGTCCGCTTGGAGCCGAGCACACGATCACCGGCTGCGCTAGCCTGGGCCGATGCCGGTGAAGTTAGTCTTCCGGTGCCAGTTCTGTGTGGCGAGCCCCGATGGTGAAACGCAGGCAGAGCTCGAGTGCCAGGCCAGCGATGCGTTCTTCGGCACGTACGTCGACGCGCCCCCCAGCCGCTGGTTGACCTGGCACGGCCGCGGGCTGCTGGGGCCGACGCGGCGCGCCTGCCCCGATCATCGCGGCGAGCTGACCGCCTACCTGCGCCACCACTACGGCACGATCGGATCGCACCCGTGGAAGATGGGGCCGTATCCCCGCCCGCCGCACAGGGCGGGCACCGTCAACGCCGCCACGGCGGCCCGTCTCGGCTCGGGCTTCGCGATCTGAGCACCGCCGTGGGGCCGGCTCGGGCGTGGCGCCGGGTACCCTCTCCGCCGATGGACCTCGACCGCATCAAGGAGCAGGGCCGCTTGGGCTGGAGCATGGGCGAGTACTCGGGGCTGTCGCAGATGCTGCGGCCCGCGGCGCAGCGGTTGGCCGATGCCTGCGCGGTATCCGCCGGGCAGGAGGCGCTCGACGTCGCGGCCGGGGACGGGAACTTCGCGGTCGCGTGCGCGAGCGAGGGAGCCAGCGTGGTCGCCTCCGACTTCGCCCCGGGAATGGTCGAGCAGGGCCGTGAGCGCACCGCGGCCGACGGGTTCGAGATCGAGTGGGTCGAGGCCGACGCCGAAGACCTCCCGTTCGAGGACGGGCGGTTCGAGTGTGTCGGCTCGGTCTTCGGGGCGATGCTCGCGCCGCGTCCGCGCGTCGCCGCGGAGGAGATGTTCCGTGTGACGCGGCCCGGGAACACCGTCGGCATGACCGCCTGGATGCCCGAGGGGCCGACCTACGACATGTTCCGGCTCACGCGCGAGTTCGCCCCGCCCCCGCCCGAGGACATGCCCGAGCTCGAGCAGTGGGCCGACGAGGCGATAGTTCATGAGCGCTTCCACGGGCTCGCCAACTCGATCGAGATCGAGCGCGCGACGCTGCCGTGGTCGGGCGACTCGCCAGAGGACTTCGTCGCCGGCATGGAGCGCCACGCGCCGATGCAGGCCGCGGCCAAGGAGCGGATGCCCCCCGACGATTACGCGCGCATGCGCGAGACGCTCGTCGGGATGGCACGCGAGTGGGCCGGCGGCGACGGGCCGTTCACCGTCGACGCCCACTACGTGCTGATCGTTGCGCGCCGGCGCGGGTAGCCCTGACGGCGCGTCTGCGGGTCGAGTACGACGGGTCGGGCTTCGCCGGCTGGGCGGCGCAGCCGGGCCTGCGCACCGTCCAGGGGGAGCTCGAGGAAGCGCTCGTCCAGGTTCGCGGCGAGCCGGTACGGCTGACGGTGGCGGGGCGCACCGACGCGGGTGTGCACGCCCGCGGGCAGGTGGCCAGCCACGCGGGCACCTGCGTCGACGCGCGCGCCCTCAACGGGCTGCTGGGACCCGACGTGCGAGTGCTCGCGAGCGAGCGCGCCGCCGAGGGCTTCGACGCGCGCCGCGATGCGCGTGCGCGCACCTACCGCTACCGCGTGCTGACCGGGCCGGTGGCGGGGGTCTTCGAGCGCGACCGGGCGCTGCACTGGCGCTTCGCCGCCGACCGTGACGCGCTCGCCGGATGCGCCGCGCTGCTGCTCGGCACGCACGACTTCACCGCCTTCACGCCCACGCGCACCGACCACGTCCGCTTCGAGCGCATCGTGACGCGCGCCGAGTGGGTCGAGGAGGACGCTCGCGTGCTCGCCTTCTGGATCGAGGCGGATGCCTTCATGCGCCACATGGTGCGCACGCTCGTCGGCACGATGCTCGGCGTGGCCGGCGGGCGGATGACCGTCGAGCGTTTCGGCGAGCTGCTCGCGGGCTGCCCGCGCTCGGAGGCCGGCGATACGGCGCTCGCTCACGGCCTCTGCCTGGAGTCGATCCGCTACTGAGAGCCTCGCTGCGGTGCTCGCCCGGTCATACCATGCACTGCCGCTCGGCCCTCGCCGTGAGCACAGGGCGGGGGGCCGGCCGGGCAACTATCCTGAGGCCCCGTGAAGGTCCTGCTCACCAACGACGACGGCATTCAGGCGACCGGCATACATGCGCTGCGGCGGGCGCTGCTGGAGGTCCCCGGGATCGAGCTGGCGACGATCGCCCCGGACTCCAACCGCAGCGCGACGGCGCGCAGCATCACGACCCGCACCCCGCTCTGGGTCGAGGAGATGACGCTCGATGACGGCACGACCGCCTACGCGACCGACGGCACGCCCGTCGACTGCGTGCGCTTCGCGGCGCTGGGGCTGCTCGACTTCGAGCCCGAGCTGATCGTGTCGGGCATCAATCACGGCGCCAACCTCGGCGACGACATCACCTATTCCGGCACGGTCGCCGCCGCGCTCGAGGGGATCGTGCTCGGCATCCCCGCGATCGCCGTCTCCCAGCAGGCCGACCGCGGCAAGGTCGACTTCCGCGCCGGCAAGGGCTGGGAGCTCGAGGACTTCGAGCTCGGCGCGCGCTTCGCCGCACGGATGGTCGAGGCTCTACAGGGTGACCCCGATCGGGACACCCTTCGAGCGGACCACGTCCCGATGCCCAAGGGCACGCTGCTCAACATCAACTGTCCTGCCGGGGAGACCGACGGCGCGCGCGCGTGCCGCCTGGGCAAGCGCGTCTACCGCGACCGGCTCGAGCTGGCCGAGGAGGAGGGCGGGCGCAAGCGCTACCGCATCTACGGCGAGGACCCGGGCTACCACCACGAGGACGGGACCGACTTCGCAGCGATCGCCGACGGGCTGATCGCCGTCACGCCGCTGCACTTCGACCTCACCGATCAGGCGGGCGTGGAGGAGCTGGGAGGCTTCGACCTCGGCGCCCTGCTGCGCCCGGCCGCGCGCGAGGTGTGAGCGCCCCCGAGGACCCCGCCGGCCGGGCCGCACAGCTGCGCCGCGAGCTCGAGCACCACAACCACCGCTACTACGTCCTCGACGATCCCGACGTCTCGGACACCGACTACGACGAGCTGATCATCGAGCTGCGCGCGCTCGAGGCCGAGCGCCCCGACCTGCGCACGCCCGACTCGCCGACCCAGCGCGTCGGTGCGCGCCCAGCCGAGCGCTTCGCGCCGGCCGAGCACCGCCAGCCGATGCTCTCGCTGGCCAACGCGACCAGCGAAGAGGAACTGCGCGCGTGGCTGCAGCGCTCGGAGCGGGTGCTGAACAGGCAGGGGGTGCAGGACGCCCAGATCAGCTTCGTGACCGAGCCCAAGGTCGACGGGCTGGCGATCTCGCTGCTCTACGAGGATGGCGTGCTCGTGCGCGGTGCGACGCGCGGTGACGGCGAGGTTGGCGAGGACGTCACCCAGAACCTGCGCACGATCAAGGCGATTCCGCTGCGCGTCGAGGGCGCCCCCGCGCTGCTCGAGGTCCGCGGCGAGGCCTACCTGCCGCGCGCGGCGTTTGCCCGTCTGAACGAGGAGCGCGTGGCCGCGGGCCAGGCTCCGTTCGCCAACCCGCGCAACTCGGCCGCGGGCTCGATCCGCCAGCTCGACCCCGGGGTAACGGCCGGGCGCCCGCTGTCGATGTGGTCCTACTCGGTCGGGGCGCTGGAGGGGCTCGCCTTCGCCACCCAGACGGAGTCCCTGGCCTGGCTGCGCGACCACGGCTTCAAAGTCAACGGCGACATCGCCCGTCACGACGAGCTCGAGCAGGTCGTCGCGGCCTGCAGGTGGTGGGAGGAGCGCCGGGAGTCGCTCGACTACGAGATCGACGGCGTCGTGGTCAAGGTCGACGACCTCGACCTCCAGCGCCGCCTCGGCGTCGTCGGCCGCGAGCCGCGCGGCGCGGTCGCCTGGAAGTTCCCGCCGATGACCGCCACCACCGTGCTCGAGAAGGTCATGTGGAACGTCGGCCGCACGGGCCACATGGTCCCCTTCGCCCAGCTCGAGGCGGTCCAGGTCTCGGGCGTGACGGTCAAGCTCGCCACGCTGCACAACGAGGAGGACCTCAAGCGCAAGGACGTGCGCGAGGGCGAGGAGGTGATCGTCACGCGCGCCGGCGACGTGATCCCGCGGGTGGTGTCGCCGACCGCGAAGGCGCTGCGCAAGCGCAAGCGCGGGCCCGTGCCCGAGCCGCCCGCGCAGTGCCCGGCGTGCGGGACCGAAACGATCAAGCCCCAGGACGGCGTCTGGACGATCTGCCCCAACCGCGCGTCCTGCCCCGGCCAGCTCTTCCAGGCGGTCAAGCACTTCGTCAGCCGCGGCGCGATGGACATCGAGGGCCTCGGCGAGGAGCGCGCGCTGCAGTTCCTCGAGGACGGCGTGATCACCAGCACCGCCGACATCTACGAGCTGACGCAGGAGCGGTTGACAGGGCTCGAGGGCTTCGGCGAGCTCTCTGCGCAGAACCTCGTCGAAGCGATCGAGCGCTCGAAGGGCCAGTCGTTCAGCCGCGTGCTGTACGGCCTCGGCATCCCCGGCATCGGCTTCGTCAACGCCCGCGCGCTGACGCGCCACCTGCGCACCATGGACGCGCTGCTGGCGGCCTCGCCGGAGCAGATCGAGCAGACGCCGGGGATCGGCCCGATCCTGGCGCGCACGATCGCCGAGACGCTGTCGGAGGGCGCGACCCGCGAGCTGATCGAGCGCCTCCGGGGACATGGCCTACAGATGGTCGACGAGGGCCCCGACCCGCGTGCGGGCCAGGGCCCGCTGCACGGCAAGACGCTCGTGCTGAACGGGACGCTGCCAGAGCTGACGCGCGAGGACGCCACCGAGCGCATCGAGGCCGCCGGGGGCAAGGTCACGGGCTCGGTGTCGAAGCAGACCGACTTCGTCGTCGCCGGCGAGGAGGCGGGGTCCAAGCTCGCGAAGGCCGAGCAGCTGGGGACCGAGGTGCTCGACGAGGCCGGGCTGCTGGCGCTGCTCGGGTAGCGGCCCGCCTCAGAGGCGGGCCGCTCTTGATCCCGGAGCCTTCAGCGCACGCCGGCGATCGCCTGCGCCATGCGGTCCTGCAGCGCCCGCGCGCCCGTGGCGCCGACGCCGTTCATGAGGATCGAGAAGGCGTAGGTCTGCCCCGAGAGCGCGCGGCAGTATCCCGACAGCGCCGAGACGCCGCTGATCGTGCCCGTCTTGCCACGGCAGCGGTTGCGTGCGGGGCCGCTGCGCATGCGCGGGGCGAGCGTCCCGTCGCGCCCGGCGATCGCCAGCGAGCGGAAGAAGGCGCGGGACTCGTCGCGGCGCTGGAGTGCGAGCAGCAGGCGCACCACCCGCAGCGGCGAGGCGCGGTTGGCGCGCGAGAGTCCCGACCCGTCGGCGAGCCGGGCGGGCCCGCCGCCGAGGCGCCGTGCAAAGGCTGCCGCGAGCCGCGTCCCGCCTGCAGTGGTCCCACGACCCGAGGCCTGCAGCGCGAGCCCCTTGACGAGCGTCTCCGCGAAGAAGTTGTCCGACGGCTTGTTGGTCAGCGCGGCGAGTCGCTCCATCGACGGCGAGCGGGCGATCGCGAGCGGCGTGCTCGTCCGCGGCGCGGCAGCGGTGGCAGGCCGGCCCTGCACTCCGACCCCGCGTCGCTCGAGCGCGGCGTCGAGCGCGGCGGCGGCGGAGCGTGGCGGGTCGGACTGGAAGCCGCCGCGGCCGCTCTCGCTCGCCAGGCCGCGATTGTAGGAGAGCGCGCTCAGCGGGCCGACGTAGATCGAGGTCGAGAAGCCCGACTCGGGGCCGCCGCGGCGTGCGTCGAAGCCCGACTCATCGCCGTAGATGCGCCCGCTCACGCGCTCGATGCCCGCCGACTCGAGCTTTGCAGCGAGCGTCTGGACGCTCGCCCCACCGCCATAGGCGCGGCCGGCGAAGCGCTTGCTGCCGAAGGTCGGATCCCCGCCGCCGACGAGGTAGAGGCTGCCACGATAGGTGCCGTCGGGGCGAAGCTCCCCCGTGCCGCGCACGTCGGTGTGCAGCGTCGCGTCGGTCCCGAAGCGCGCGAGCGCGGCGGCGGTGGTGAACAGCTCCGTGTTTGAGGCCAGGATGCGCGGGCGGCGCGCTTTGAACCCGAACACGGGGCGCCCGGTGCTCGAGTTGACGACATAGGCGCCCGAGGAACTCCCGGCGAGGCGCATCGCCCCGCGCAGCTGAGCGGGCAGCTGTGCCTCGGTGCCCGACGCGCGGGCCGGCGCGGCGACTGCCGGGGCCGGTGGGATCGCCATCAGCGCAGCGACCGCGGCGAGCGCGCAGAGCAGCAGCGGGGCGAGGGTGTGGTGGCGAGGCACGAGCGCGGGCATCGCGGAGCAGAACACGCTAGCGGGCGCTACGGAGCGCCGCCCGGAATTGCGATTATCGGCCGATGGCCGATAATGGTCCCTCGATGGGTGATGTCGTAAAGCTGGCCAAGCCGCCGGCCAAGCCGCGCGCCAGCTCCTCGGGAGCCGCCCGGCGCCGCCGCAGCTCGCGCACTGCGCTCGTGCTGGGCGGTGGCGGGTTCACCGGCGGCGTCTACGAGATCGGTGCGCTGCGAGCGCTCGACCTGCTGGCCGTCAACCGCACCGTCAACGACTTCGACGTCTACGTCGGCACGAGTGCAGGGTCCTTCGTCAGCAGCCTCGTCGCCAACGGGGTCACGCCCGAGGAGATGATGCGCGTCGTCAGCCAGCAGGTCCCGACGCCGTTCCGCGATGTCGACCGCAGCTCGTTGATGCGCCCGAACTACCGCGAGTTCGCCCAGAGCGCCGCGCTGCTGCCGCTGCGTCTGCTCGGGCTCGCGGGCAGCGTCGTCTCGCAGGTCGGCCAGCTCTCGATCATCGACCTCGCGGTCCAGCTCGCGGAGGGCCTGCCCTCGGGCGTCTACGACGCCACCGCGATCGAGGAGTACCTCGAGCAGGTGCTCGGCGACCCCGATCGCAGCAACGACTTCCGCATGCTCGGCTCCGAGCTCTACCTGACCGCGACCGACCTCGACACCTGCGAGCGCATCGTGCTCGGCGCCGAGGACTGGGACGACGTCCCGATCGCACGCGCCGTCGCGGCCTCGACGGCGCTGCCGATGGTCTACAAGCCGGTCGAGATCAGGGGCCACCAGCTGATCGACGGCGGCATCCGCTCGACCACCAACGTCGACGTGGCAGTCGAGCGCGGCGCCGAGTTCGTGATCGTCGTCAACCCGCTCGTCCCTTACGTCAACGACTTCAAGCAGGAGATCCCGACGATGCTCGGCAGCCGGGTACGCCGGGTCTCGGACATGGGCTTCCCGCAGATCGGCTACCAGAGCTTCAAGCTGCTCGCCCACCAGCGCCTGCACGAGGCGGTGTCCCACTGGCAGGAGAAGTACCCCGGGGTCGACATCATCCTGATCGAGCCCGATCCCAATGACGAGCTGATGTTCCAGACGAACATCATGGATTTCGCCAGCCGGGTCGAGATCGCGCGCCACGGCTTCGAGTCCGTCACGCTCAAGCTCGCGGCCGACTACGAGCGCCTCAGCAAGGTCTGCTCCAAGCACGGCATCGAGATCTCGGCGACGCGCGTGCGCAAGGTCGTCAGCCGCTTCGCGGAGGAGCCGGAGAAGACCGCCGGCTGGAGGCGCATCTTCGAGCAGACCACCGGCGCGCTGCTGCGCCAGTCCGATCAGGGCTGACGCCGCAGCGCCGAGCGAGGAGTGGCGAGCACCAGACCCGAAGGCGGACGTACGCGCTGCCCGGCTTCCCGCCGGACCCGGCAAGGTGCAGGCCGCGTCAGCTCTGGTACAGCGCGTCGATCTCGGCCGCGTACTTCTCGGCGACGACGTTGCGCTTGACCTTCAGCGTCGGCGTCAGCTCGCCGGTCTCCTGGGCGAGATCGTGCTCGAGGACCGTGAAGTACTTGACCTGCTCGACCGGCCCGACGTGCGAGTTGACCTCGTCGAGGACCCTCTGCACCTCGGCACGCATCGCCTCCGAGCGCGGCAGCGCCTCGACGCTCAGGCCGTGCTGCTCGGCGAACGCCGGCGCCTCGTCGGGGTCGAGCGTGATCAGCGCGACCAGGAAGGGGCGGCGGTCGCCGACCACGATCGCCTGTGAGATCCAGCGCGTCTGCTTGAGCCCGTTCTCGAGGTTGGCCGGGGTGATGTTCTTGCCGCCCGCAGTGATGATGATGTCCTTCTTGCGGCCGGTGATGAAGACGAACCCGTCCGCGTCGATCGACCCGAGGTCGCCGGTGTGCAGCCAGCCCTCGATGAGCGCCGCTTCAGTCGCCTGCTCGTCCTTGTAATACCCCCGAAAGATGTTGGGCCCCCGCAGCAGCAGCTCGCCGTCGGAGGCGACGCGGGCCTCGACGCCGGGGATCGGCTTGCCGACCGAGCCCAGCCGGAACGCCTGCGGGGTGTTGACCGTCGCCACCGTCGCAGTCTCGGTCATCCCGTAGCCCTCCATCACCGGCACGCCGCAGGCATAGAAGAACTCGAGGATCTCCTTGGCGATCGGCGCCGCGCCGGTGTTGCACTGCTCGATCCGGCCCCCGAAGAGGCCGCGCACGTTCTTGAACAGCGCCTCGTCGGCCTGGTCGAAGGCCGTGCGCAGCGCCTCGGGAACCTCCTCGCCCGCGAGCTCGGCCTGGCGTAGCTTGAGCCCCACATCGACCGCTCGTCGCAGCTGCTCGGGATCCTCGGCGTTGCTGGTCGCCAGGGTGTAGATCTTCTCGACGATGCGCGGTACCGAGGGAAAGAAGGTCGGGCGGATCTCCATCAGGTTGGGAACGATCTTCTGGGGGTCGCGCTCCCAGAAGGCGAGCACGCCGCCGAGGTCGAGCACGATGAACTGCACCAGCTTGGCGAAGGCGTGCGCGAGCGGAAGGAAGAGGTAGGCGATCTCGCCCTCGCCGAGCACGCCCTGAGCCTCGTACATCGAGACGACGTCGCGGTAGTTGCCGTGGGTGAGCAGGCATCCCTTCGGCGGGCCGGTGGTGCCTGACGTGTAGATGTAGATGCAGACTTCGTCCTTGGTCACGGCGGCCGTGCGGCGTTGGAGCTCGCTCGTCGCGTGCCCGCGGCCGCGCTCGCGCAGCTGCTCGAGGGTGATCGCGTCGTCGGCGCCCTCGACGGGATCGAGCAGCACGAGGTGGCGCAGCTCTGGCAGACGGTCGCGGACCGCGCGGATCTTCTCGAGCTGCTCGGCATCCTCGACGAAGACGACGCTCGACTCGGAGTGCTCGAGCACGTAAAGGCACTCCGCGGCGGAGTTCGTCCGGTAGACCGAAACCGAGACCGCGCCGGCAGCGAGGATGCCGAAGTGCGCGTAGCTCCACTCCGGGCGCGTGTGGGCGACGATCGCGGCCTTCTCGCCGGGCTCTACGCCGAGATCGATCAGCCCGCGACCGACCTCCGACACGGTCGCCGCGAGCTCGGTGTAGCTGACGTCCTGCCACGCGTCGCCGGCCTTGAATCGCAGCGCCGGCTTGTCGCCATGCTGCTCGGCCGCGAGGGCGACCAGATCGGCCATCGTCTTCGAGCCGGTCCCCGACGCGGGGACGATCGCTGACTGCACTGCTCCTCCTCCAGGGTCCGCGGGGCCCCGTCAGTCTATGCGCGCGCGACTCTCGGGGAGAGTCAGGCCTCGGCCAAGCGGGGCGTCGACTGCGCCTTCTTGATCGAACTGAGAAAGAGCGTCTTGTCGATTCTGCCCTGGAAGATCGGCACCCCGAGCTCCATGCACTTGGTGATGACCTCTCTGCGGTGCATCCCCGCTTCGCGACCGAGCTCCGTGGGCGTCAGATGGACTGCCATCGTGGACTGCTCCTCCTTCTCGCTGACCAGGGTCGAGATTGAGACTAGCCGGACTCACGGACGACGCAAGGCCGGCTTGGCAGGCACTCCCGAGGAGGGCGCAGCGCGATGAAGGGCCCGGTGCGAGCCGGGTCCGGTGCTCGAGCGATCGACGATCGCGCTGCGCTCCTCCCCGATCGCCCGAGCGGAACCGGACCTTGGGCACTCAGATCGGGTTCGGAACGTCCACGAAGCGATGCTCGATCCCGAACCGTTCGGCCAGCAGCTCGCCGAGCCGGCGCACGCCGAAGGTCTCGGTCGCGTAGTGGCCGGCGGCGATGAAGTGCACGCCGGCCTCGCGCGCGTCGGCCATCAAGTGCTCGGCGGGCTCCCCGGTCAGCAGGCCGTCGAGGCCGAGCTCGATCGCCTCGTGCAGCGACGACGCGGCCGAGCCGGACACGATGCCGAGCGCGTGCACGATCCCCGGTCCGTTCTCCCACGCGAACGGCGCCTGGCCGAACACCGTCGCGCAGCGCTCGCGCAGGTCGGCCCACGCGATGCCGCCGGGCGCCCGGGCGACGAAGCCGAGCGGCCGGCCGCGATGCGCCGCGAAGCGCTCGCCGCGCTCGAGGGCCAGCGCCTCGCAGATGAGCGCGTTGTTGCCGACCTCGGGGTGGGCGTCGAGTGGCAGGTGGTAGGCGGCCAGCGACAGATCGGCCTCGAAGAGCACCTCCAGCCGGCGCTTCATGGCGGGGCCGATCGAGCGTGGGTGGAAGTTCCAGAAGAGGCCGTGATGGCAGAGAACGAGCTGCGCGCCGGCCTCCGCCGCGCGCTCGAAGAGCTCGTGCTGCGCGCTGACCCCGGTGACGACTCGCTCGACCTCGACGGCGCCGGGCACCTGGAGGCCGTTCGGCCCGTAGTCGTCGAACTCGTCCGGGCTCAGCAGCCCGTCCAGCCACCGGATGATCTCGTCGCGGTTCGCCATGGGCCTACCGTAGCCGCGGTTTGGAGACTTGGCCCATCGGGGTACCCTGCAGCCGATGCGTTTCCGGTCTGTAGAGACATGACCGTTGCGGAGCACGACGGAGCCGGAGCGAGCACGTCCGACTCCGAGCTCGTCGCTCGCGTGCGCGCCGGTGACGACCGTGCGTTCGAGGAGCTGTACCGCCGCTACAACGCGGCGATCGTCGCGTTCGCGCGCGGGCGCATCCGTGATGCGGCCGCGGCCGAGGACGTCGCCCAGGAGGCATTCACCTCCGCGCTGCGGCGTCTGCGCCAGACCGATGCGCAGATCGCCTTCCGCGCTTGGATCTACGAGATCGCGCGCAACGCCTCGATCGACTTCCACCGCCGGCGCGGCCGCGTGTCCGAGGTCTCGATCGATGCCGGCGCTCCGATGGCGGCTGCCGACTCGGCTCGCCTGGTCGGGCCGATCACGCCCGATGCGTGCGTACTCGGTCGCGAGCGCTTCGAGCACCTGCGCGGCGCGCTCGAGGAGCTGTCGGAGACCCACAACCGGGTCATCGTGCTGCGCGAGCTCGAGGGACTGTCCTACAACGAGATCGGCGAGCGCATGGCGCTCAGCCCCTCGGCCGTAGAGAGCACCCTGTTCCGCGCCCGTCGCAAGCTCGAGCACGAATACGCCGAGGTCGACAGCGGGCGCCGCTGCCGCGTAGTCGACGCCGCGATCGCCCGGCTGGCCGGCGGCGAGGGGTCCCAGCGCGACCTCTGGCGGCTCTCGCGCCATGCACGCCGGTGCGCGGGCTGCCGCCGCCGGGCGCACAGTCAGGGCGTCGACCCGGTCCAGGGTCGCGGCGCGTGGACCGCCGCACTCCTGCCGCTGCCCGCGTTGCTGCGCGGCCGCGGCGGGGGTGGGGGCGGCTCGGCCTCCTTCGCCTCGGCGATGCCCACGCTCGAGTTCCCCGCGGCCGTTACCGGCAAGCTCGCCGTGCTCGCGACCGCCCTGCTGGTCGGCGGCGGCGCGACCCTCGGCGAAAGCGGCTCGCCTGCGCCCGATCGCGGCGACGATGCTGCGCAGGGCAGCGGCGAGCGTCGCGACGGCGCAGCCGAAGCGCCCGCCGGTGGCGGATCGGGTGCGACTCCGGTCGCCGGCGAGCGCGCGCCCGGGGCCGGCCAGGCGCCCGGAGAAGCCGATGCTCAGGGCCGGGGTGGCTCCAGGAGCAGGGGGCCCGAGCCGGGCGCGGCGGGCGCAACGCCCTTGCGAGGCGAGGCTGCGCGCCCCCGTGCCGCCCCGCCCGCGACGCCCGCACCCCAGCTTCCCAGCGCTCCGGCCGCCCCGGAGGCGCCCGCGGTCGGGCTGCCCGAGCTGGCCGCGGTGCCGGCGCCGGAGATCGGCAAGCTCGCGCTGCCACCCGCCGCGGTACCGGGTCTCGGCGCCGGCGAGCCAACCCTCGACGATCCGCCGGGCCTGCCCCCGGCGCCGCTTGTCACCCCGGGGGCCACCGGTACGGCGCCCGGCGGCGTGCCTACGCTGCCGAGCCTGGGCGAGCAGTAGGGGCCCGTCGGGCCCTCGGCGCGCGTCCGGCCGGGGTACCCTGGGGCGCGCGATGGCGAGGAGCACCACGAAGGCGGCTTCGGCGCAGGTGGCAGGCTCGACCGGTGAGTCGTTCCTCGACGCGCTGACCGATACCAGCCTCTACTCGATGGGCGCGTTCTTCACCGACGAGCACCCCGACCTCGTGGACGAGGTCATCGATCAGAGCGAGGCGATCGAGCAGGCCGGGATCCGTGCCTACGCCGAGCAGAACGAGCTCTCGAGCGAGGCATGCTTCGAGACGCTGCTGACCGGTCTCGCGGTGCGGTACTACAAGGCCGTCGCTGCGTAGCCGACGGCGTCTATCGGGCTGCCCAGATTTGAACTGGGGACCTCTCCGACCCGAACGGAGCGCGCTACCAGACTGCGCCACAGCCCGTGGCGTGGGAGAGGGTACCTGAGCGCGGTCAGCGCCGGTCCTCGGCGACCGCGCGCTCCAGCGCCGCGTCGACCCCGATCGGCTGGATGTCGAACAGCTTCGCCGCGGAGGGATCGGTGATCACGGTCTCGGTCGCCAGGCCCTCGATCAGCGGCCGCGCGACGCCCGCATCGACCGGGGTGACAAGACCGATCCACTTCGACGACAGCCATGGTGAGAGCACCGGCACCGGCAGCTTCGGGCGGGGCCTGCGCCCGAGCGCGTGGGCCATGCGGTCGAGGATGTCGCGGTAGGCGAGCACGTCGGGCCCGCCGATCTGGACCTCGCGCCCCGCGGCCTCCGCCACCGCGGGCGCGGCGGCGAGGTAGGCGAGGGCGTCGTCGATGCCGATCGGCTGGGTCGGGGTCTTCAGCCACGAAGGCGCGATCATCACCGGCAGGCGCGAGACCAGGTGGCGCAGCATCTCGTAGGACGCGCTCTGCGCGCCGATCACCATCGACGCCCGCAGGTAGGTCAGCGGGGGCCCCTCCGCGCCGAGGATCTGCCCGGTCTCGTGGCGGCTGCGCAGGTGCTGCGAGCTCGGATCCTCGCCAAGCCCGCCCAGATAGACCACGCGCCGGATGCCCTCGTGGGAGGCCATGCGCGCGAACGCCCGCGCGGCGGTGCGCTCGCGCTCGGCGAAGTCTGCGCCCGCACCACGGCCCATGCCGTGCACCAGGTAGTAGGCGACATCGACGTCCCGCCCGGCGCCCCGCAGGCTGTCGCGCTCGAGGACGTCGCCCTCGTGCAGCTCGCAACCCGCGCGCTCGAGCTCGGCCGCCCTGCCGCGGTCGCGCACGAGCGCGCGCAAGTGGGTTTCCCGGTCGAGCAGGAGGTGCGCCAGACGGCCGCCGACGAAGCCGGTTGCTCCTGTCACCAGTGCACGCATG
>JBPCPD010000125.1:0-4311 GCA_050999535.1 Thermoleophilaceae bacterium | reverse complement strand
CCGCCGGGTGGGCCGCCGCGGCCCGCTGAGCCGCCGCGACCGGTTCGGCCGTCGCCGGGCGGGTAGCGCTCGGCGAGGCGGTGCGCGCACAGCTCGGCGAGCTTGCGTGGGGCGTCGGGGTCCTCGGAGCCGGGGTAGGCGTAGCCGAGGTCGGCTGTGAGGTCGAAGGTCAGGCGCTCGGCGAGGCGGACCGTCTCGGCGACGGCGTCGGGGTGCTCTGCGAAGCGGGCGGCCATCGCCGCGGGGGACGCGAGCGCATGCGAGGAGTTGCCGCGGCGCTGAGGCTCGCACTCGTCCAGCGCGCGGCCGAGGGCGACGGCGACGAAGGCATCCTGCAGCCGCGTGCGCGTGGGCGAGTGGGCGTGGACGTTGCCGGTCGCGACGGCCGGCACCCCGAGCCGCTGCGCGAGCGCGGCGAGCAGGCGGTTGCGGCGACGGTCGTGGCGGGCGAAGGGACGCTGGAGCTCGATCCGGGTGTTGGCGCGGCCGAAGATGGCGACGAGCCGGCGCGCGGCGGCCGCGGCCTCGGCGTGGCGGTCGGCCTCGAGCACCCGCGCGACCGCTCCGTGGCGGGCGCAGCCGCTGAGGCAGACGAGGCCCTCGGCGTGCTCGGCGAGCGCGGCGTAGGTGGACACGGGCGGCAGCGGAGACCGACCCGAAGGATTCGGCATCCGCGCCAAATCCTTCTCCGCCCTCTCCGCCTTCCCCGCCCCCTCCCGGGGCCGCGTGCCCGCGTGGGCCGCGGTGAGCAGCCGGCAGAGGTTGCGATAGCCGGCGCGCGTCTCGCACAGCAGCGTCACGTGCGAGCCGTCCTCCAGCGTCAGCTCTGAGCCGGTGATCGGGCGCACCCCGAGCGGCTTGGCGGCCTGGGCGAGCTCCATCGCCCCGTGCAGGCCGTCGTGGTCGGTCAGCGCCAGCGTCGCGTGGCCCTGCTCGGCCGCCGCCGCCGCGAGCTCCTGCGGGCTCGACGCCCCGTCGAGGAACGAGTAGGCCGAGTGGCAGTGCAGCTCGACGTAGGGTGGCGCGGACGGCATGCGAACACATGTTCGCATGCCCGCATCCCGGACCGCGGCTCGCCTGACACCGCACCCGACGACATGCCAGGCTCCTGGTCGGTGAGCTTCGTTGTAGGCCTCCACTCCTCCCAGCCTGCGGGTATCGCCATGGCTGCTCTGGAGCGCCGACAGACCGATCGCCCGCGTCCTTCCGCTCGGGCCGCCCAGCCACCGATCACGGGCGAACGCGACCCGCTGGGCCAACAGCTTGACCCACCGCTGGGTCAGCCAGTCCGAGAGGAACCCCCGCCGGCTGCCCAGCCACGGGTTGCACTGCGCCTCGGCTCGCGCGCCCGTTGCCGATGAGGATTGCAAGTCGCGCGAGCGGACGCGCCTGCCGGCGCAGCTGAGGCGAAGCGGATCCCATCGAGGGCAGCGAACACATGTCCGCCTGCCGCGGAGACGACGCTGCCTAGACCTCCGGCGGCGGCCCATGCCGCCACGGCCAATCCTCGTGCTCCGCCGCGAGCCAGCGCTCAGCATCTTCGCGGCCGAGCTCGATCAGATCGTCGATGAAGTCCTGTGCGAAGAAGAGATAGCTGAAGAGCTCTGCGTGCATGGGGTTGCGCCCCGCGTCGAGGATGCGCCCGAGCAGCGACACGTTCGGCGTGCGCAGCAGGGCGCCCAGCTTGGCGTAGCGGCGCTTGTAGACCTCGAGCGCGATCTTGCCGATCGTCAGCCGGTCGCGCGGCACGACGAAGATGTAGGGGATGACCTTGCGCCCCGGGGCTCCCGAGGACTCGCCATTGCCGTCGGCGGCGGCCGCTTCGTTGATCGAGGACAAGGTGGCGACGTCGCTGGTGAGCTGGTCGGCCAGCACGCCCAACAGCGCGGCCGCTCCGTCGAACATGTCGGGCCTGTTTGGCAGCGGAGCGTCGTCGGGAGTCAGCGATGAGTTCAGGCCGACCACGATGATCCGCTCGGCGCCCAGCGCCAGCGCGGGCTCCATGGGCGCGTTCAGGCGCGTGCCGCCGTCTCCGTACCAGCCGCCGACCGACGGATGCTCGACCTCGACCGCCGGGAAGACCAGCGGTATCGCGGCCGACGCGTGCAGGTGGACGTCGCTCAACGCTGTCGCGACGAAGTCGATCCCGCGGTCGACGTTCGCCGGGGGTGTCTCGCCGCCGCAGTGGAAGACGACGCTGCGGCCGGTCTCGTACGACGTGGCGACGACTGCGGCCGCCTTCAGCGCCGACGCCTCGTCGGCGACGTTGTCCGCGATGCGCTCGAAGCAGATCAATCGGTTGAGCGTCGCTCTCATCGGCGTGGTGTCGAGCAGGCTTCGCACGGCGATCACGGGGAGGCCCACGACGGTGGCGATGAACCGCGCCAGCCGGCCGAGTGCTCGCGGCGAGAGCAGCGAACGCATCACGTCGCGGTAGCGCAGCGTGCGCCACGCCTCCACCCCGTTCTCGACTGCCGCGGTGAGCGTCAGATGAGCGTTCGCGGCCAGATAGGCGGCGTTCAGGGCCCCGACGCTCGTCCCGACGATGATCTCCACCCGCTCGCCGCGGGCCTCCAGGACGGGCGCCAGCGCCGACAGCACGCCGACCTCGTAAGCGCCGCGCGCGCCTCCGCCGGCGAGGACGAGCGCGATCTTCCCGCGCGGGAGCTGCCCATCTCCGGCTTGGTCGTCGTCTTTTTCGTCAGCGGCAGCCGACCCATCTCCGGCCGTGCTGTCATGACTCTGGGATCCCATTTCGCGACCCTACCCGACCTGACCAACCACGGCGCGGGACGGCCATCGCCCTTCTATCCCCCTGCACGCGCACCAGTCCTCCCACGGCTCCCGCGCCGGCCCCCGCCAGGGCCGGATGCTCGACGCGCCTACGGGCGCTTGAAGATCTCGTGCGTGCCGATCCGTCGCCAGACGACATGCGGGTCGCCGGGCCTGATCTGCTCGCCGTAGTGGAACGTCGCCCGGCCGTCCGGGGCCCAGGTGATCTCCCAGACGCCGCGGTGACCTTGGACGCGCTTGACGCGCAGCGCCGGGTCGAGGCGGCCGGCCTGCAGCCCGGCGACGAAGCGTCCTCGGGCACGTATCCACGTCTGGACCTGCGCGTCAGTCAGCCGCGCGTAGTCGCGCAGGAAGCGCGCCAGCGGCTCGAACGTGGGCAACTACTCGTGCTCGCGTGGGATGGCGTCGAGGGCCGCTTGGAAGCTCTCCTCGTCCATGTAGACCTCGCCACCCCCGCGCGCGGCCTGCTCGTCGGCCTCGCGCTCGCCGGCCTGCCACTCCGGCGTCCAGAACCACGCCTGCGTCGCGTCGATGACCTTCTGTGGGCGCAGCAGGATGCCGTCCTCGGTCAGCTCGAACGCGACCGGATCGCCCTCCTCGAGCCGCGCGGCGCGGCGGATCGCCGTCGGGATCGTCACCTGACCCTTGGCTCGTACGCGCGCGCTGCTCACAGG
This sequence comes from Thermoleophilaceae bacterium, assembly GCA_050999535.1. Lineage (GTDB taxonomy): Bacteria > Actinomycetota > Thermoleophilia > Solirubrobacterales > Thermoleophilaceae > JAAYBF01. Next base: position 844 of record JBPCPD010000125.1, on the reverse strand, counting down.
TTCGAGAGTAGCACTGTCGGACTTTCCTACTCGTAGACCACGAAGTCCGGGTCCGGCCTCAGCGCGAGCACCTCGCGCGGGCTCATCAGCCCCTCATCCTCGCGGTAGAAGAGCTTGAAGCCGGCGTTGGAGGTGCGCGGAACGAGGTCGCGGTACTTGGCGACCTTCTGCTCCTTGGTGCCGAAGCCGTCGACGTTGAGCGTCAGCGCGATCCCGCGATGGCGCTGCAGGTTCTCGGGCTCGACGATCATGTCCTCGGTGAAGCGATGGATGAGAAAGAGCTTCTCCGGCAGGCGCTCTCGACGCACGATCTGCGCCAGCCAGGCCGATACCTCGTTGACCTCACCCGCGTCGACCGAGCCGATCGTCTGCCCGGGCACCTCGCCCTCGTCCATGCGCCACTCGGGGTCGAGCGCGAGGCCCACGTCGGGCTCCTCGAGCCAGCGCCGCAGCGCCTTGGCCTCGGTCAGGAAGTCCGCCTGGCCGGGCTGGATGTCGAGCAGCAGGATCGCGTCCTCCCTGCGCGCCGCCTCGAGGTACTTCGCGATCACGTCGTCGCCCTGGCGCGTGCGGTAGAGCCCGTCGTCGCCGGGCTCCGCGGCCGCTACGACGGCGAGCAGCTCGAACGCGGGCAGCACCGGGCGGGCCTTGGTGCCGTAGGGCCTCGCCTGGCGCTCGAGGCGCTTCGCGGCCTCGGCCGGCGTCCCGATGCCGAGCTCGCCGAGCTCCTCGTCCTGCGGGGCCCCGTAGAAGCCGACGACGCGGCGCTCGGGGAAGAGGCTGCGCCCCCCGCCGGGCAGCTCGGCGAGCTCCTCGCCCTGCTCGGCGGCGGGCGTGTCCTGCC
>JBPCPD010000119.1:0-4170 GCA_050999535.1 Thermoleophilaceae bacterium | reverse complement strand
CATGGTGGGTACCGTCCCTGTTTGGTGTATGGGCGGTCTGCGGACCCCCGTACGCGGTAGCCGCAGACCCTACGAACCTAGACGAGGTCACTCGTTTTCGCCAGTCGAGAACGGCCGCGAGCGGTGGGCTGCGCCGCCAGCGGCTGCTGACGAGGAAGCGCCGCTTATACCGCCGCTGTTTCGAGAGCCTGCCGGTGATCGAGCCGAGGGCACGCTGACCGCGGGCGTGCGGTCTCTCTCAGCGACGGCGCGCAGTTCCGCCGTCGAGTCCGGAAGCGGACCGGTCCCGGATCAACACATCGGCGCGGCGCGCCAGGACACCTGGTATCAACGGCGAGAGCCGGCTGCGGTTGCACGCGACGACGCGGTAGCCGTGCTCGGCCAGGCGCGGTGACCGCTCCAGAGCGAGGGCCGCCGCGACGCCACCGGGGAGCTCGCGCAGCAGCCGTGCTATCGCGGCGCCGCCGGCGAGGGGCGCCTCGCCGGCCGGTAGCACCCGAACGGTGGCGAGCCGGTCGTCGCGTGTCAGACCGGGAAGCAGCGCCTCGCCCTCGTTGTCCTGCAGCGCGATCGGTCGCAGCCGACGGCGCCGGTCCCAGGCGAGCAGCAGGCCGAGCGTCGCGCGGCAGAAGCCGCAGTCGGCGTCGTAGAGGACCGGCAGGCGCGACACGCAGCCCAAGCTAGCGCTCGCTCGCGGCGCGCCTCGACCCGGCGACCCGGGTTCCGGCAAGCCTCGGGTCCGCCGCCCGGCGGCGGGCGCGACCGGGTCTGGCAAGCTCTGCACGGTGGTCCCCGACGCTGCTCACGCAAAGCTCTGGCTGCAGAAGTGGCGCTGGTACGAGCGCAACGCGCTGCCGTGGAACCGGCTCGCGATCCACCGCGAGCTGGCCGCGCGCGGGGCCTTCGCGCGCTGGCCGCTGCAGGGCAACGCGCTCGAGGCCCTGCGCGACGGGCGCCTCGAGGTCGGCGAGGGCACGCTGTTCGAGCCGCAGGTGTGGCTGACTGCGCCCGGCGAGGCGCGGATCCGCATCGGCGCGGGCACGTTCCTCAACATCGGCGTGATGGTCGCCGCCCACGAGCTCGTCGAGATCGGCGATCACTGCATGCTTGCCAACGGGTGCTTCGTGACCGATGCGGCGCACCGCTTCGACGACCCCGGCCAGCCCGTGACCTGGCAGGGATTCACCGCGAAGGGCCCCACGCGCATCGGCGACAACGTCTGGTGCGCCGCCAACGTCGTCGTCACCAGCGGCGTCACGATCGGCGAGCGCTGCGTGATCGGCGCCAACAGCGTCGTGACGCGTGATCTGCCGCCGTACTCGATCGCTGCGGGAGCTCCGGCCGCGATCGTAAAACAGGTCGACTACTCAGGTGAGCGGTAGGGACGGGAGCGCCCGGCCCCCGTCCCTCCGCACGCCGGTTCAGCCGCTGCTGCTCAGCAGCTGACGGTCAGGTGGAACCCCCGGTCGGCGGGGCTCCCGTCGGTGTTACGCGTGACCACACGGACGGTGTTCGGATTGGTCGCGAGCTGGCCGACCGCGATCTGACCCGTGCCCGGCCCGCCGGTGCCCGGATCGCCAAGCGTGGCGGTGTAGGCGCAGCTGCGCACATCGCGGTCGAAGTCGACCTGGTACTGGCCCGAATCGGGTTCCCCCCGACGCGAGGCGGTCGCCCCCCGCGCGCGTGCCGAGGCGCCGTTTCCGGCCACGACTGCGAAGCGGCTGACGCCCTCGGCGGTGGCCGCGTTCGGGACCTGGCCCAGCGTCGACTCCTTGATGGCGCCGCCGCCGAAGCCATCGGGCTTGGCCTCCTGGCCACGCAGGGTCCCGTTCTTGAAGTCTGGGTTGCGGATGCTGCCGTTCTTGATCTCGCGGCCGTCGATCGAGCCGGTCGCGACGCCGTAGGAGACGCCGCCCATCGAGCTGAAGAGGGCGATGCAGGCGATTACGAAAGCCGGCGATGGTCGTCGATTGAAGCGCTTCATGTGATCCCCTCGGTCGGGTGGTAGATGTCCCCGAAACCACCGGAGGGGCCCGCAGTTGCGGTGTCGGGCGCCCGCGCGAGGGGTAGGCTGCGCCCCCGCGCGGATCAGCCGGCCGCTTTGGCGGCCAGCAGCGCGCGCAGGCGCTCGCGCTCGTCGGGGGCCATCTCGTAGCCGTGCTCGGGGGCCGGGTAGCGTCGTGCCCGCACGTCCTCGGCGAAGGCGTGGACGCCGGCGACCATCTGCTCGCGCACGGACGCGTAGCGCTTGACGAAGCGTGCGGCGTGGCCTTCGTAGATGCCGAGGAGGTCGTGGAAGACGAGCACCTGGCCGTCGGTGGCGGGACCCGCTCCGATGCCGATCACGGGGACATGCAGGCGCGGCATGATCAGGTCGGTCACGTCGGACGGTATTGCCTCGAAGACGATCGCGAAGCAGCCGGCCTGCTGCAGGGCGAGCGCGCCCTCGGTCACCTCGAGCGCCCGCTCGCCGGTGCGCCCCTGGGAGCGGTAGCCGCCGAGCGCGGTCGCGGTCTGGGGAGTCAGGCCGACGTGGCCCATCACCGGGATTCCGGCCGCGATGATCGCGCCGGCGCGCGCTGCCGAGCTGCCGCCGCGCTCGAGCTTGACCGCGTCGCAGCCCGCCTCCTTGACGAAGCGCTGCGCGGTCGTCACCGCCTGCTCGTCGGAGACCTCGTAGGAGCCGAAGGGCAGGTCGCCGACCAGCAGCGGGGTCTCGAGGCCGCGACGCACGGCGCCGGCGAGCATCAGCATCTCCTCGACCGAGACCGGGACGGTGCTCGGGTAGCCGAGCACGGTCATCGCGGCCGAATCGCCGACGAGCACGATGTCGACGCCCGCCTCCTCGGCGACGCGGGCGCTTGGGTAGTCGTAGGCGGTGATCATCGCGATCGGCTCGCCGAGCGCCTTGTGCTCGTTGAGCGACGAGAGCGTTACCGGCTTGCCTTTAGCGGCGGGGGCGGTTGCGATCCGCGGTCGCGCGCTCACGCCGGCAGCTCCGCGACCGCAGGGGAAGGATTTGGCATGGATGCCGAATGCTTCGGGTCGTGGGAAGGATTTGGCATGGATGCCGAATGCTTCGGGTCGTCAGCCACGCTCACGACTCGGTTGTCGGCATCGACATGCACCACGCGCGGCTCGTAGGCCTCGAGCTCGGCCTCGTCGTAGGAGGCGTAGGAGACGACGATCACCTTGTCGCCGCTGTGCACCAGGCGCGCCGCGGCGCCGTTGACCTGCACCTGGCCCGATCCGGGCGGTCCCTCGATCGTGTACGTCTCGAAGCGGGCGCCGTTGTCGACGTCGAGCACGTGCACCAGCTCGTGCTCGCGGATGTCGGCCGCCTCGAGCAGGTCGGCGTCGACGGTGATCGAGCCGACGTAGTTGAGGTCGCTGCCGGTCAGGGTCGCGCGGTGGATCTTCGACTTGAGCATCGTGCGTCTCATGGGGTGCCTCCGTTCGGTTCCTGTAGCGGGGCGCTCGGCCCGACCGGGGCGCTGAGCACGGTGTTGTCGATCAGGCGGGCGCGGCCCACGCGGGCGGCGACCGACAGCAGCGTCGATCCGTTAACGCGCTGCACGGGGGAGAGGTCTGCGGCCGAGCGCAGCTCGAGGTACTCGGGGGCGACCCCGGCGGCGTCCAGCTGCGCACGCGCCGCCGCGAGCACGGCCGCGGCGTCGCGCTCACCGGCCGCCACACGCCGCTCAGCGGCGCCCAGCGCGCGGTGCAGCGCCAGCGCTCGGGTCCGGTCCGCCGGCTTCAGGTAGGCGTTGCGCGAGCTCATCGCGAGCCCGTCGCGCTCGCGCACGGTGGGGCAGACCTCGATCCGCACGTCCAAGTCGAGGTCGCGCAACAGCTTCTCGATCACCAGCGCCTGCTGGGCGTCCTTCTGGCCGAAGAATGCGCCCTGCGGGCGGACGAGGTTGAACAGCTTGGTGACGACGGTCGTCACGCCGTCGAAGTGCTCGGCGCCTCGGCCCTCGGGGCTGCCGCACAGGATCTCGCTGAGGCCGCGGACGCGCACGGCGGTGTCGAAGCCGTCGGGGTAGACCTCGCCGATCGGCGGGGCGAACAGCAGGTCGGCGCCCTCGGCCTAGGCGAGCGCGGCGTCGCGGGCCTAGTAGCGCGGGTCGACGCAAAGGTCCTCGGCGGGGCCGAACTGGGCCGGGTTGC
>JBPCPD010000102.1:0-3082 GCA_050999535.1 Thermoleophilaceae bacterium | reverse complement strand
CCGGGAAGTCCTCGAGCGGCTCGTCGCGCTTGTCCTCGTCGAGCGGCAGCTCTTCGGAGACTAGCACCCATTCGGCGCCCTCGAACTCCTCGGGGTTGAAGATCTCGTTGTCGAGCGAGCTGGAGTCGTCGACGGTGATCAGCACCTCGGTCTGGGGGTTGAAATAGGTCCCCGGCCGGACGATCAGCTCCTCGACCTCGTATCTGCGTTCGTCTGCCACGGGCGGAGGTATACCCGATCGTGGTCGCGCCGGTCCCCATCCAATCAAAGCTCGCGCAACTGGCGCTCGACCTCGGGCAGGCGACCACGATCGCACGACGACGACCGCGATCAGCACGGTCCCGAACATGTCCACGGTCATAGAGTGTGACGGCATGCTTGAGAAGATTGCTGCCGGTCCTCGCCCGAGGAGATCCTGGCTGCGGTGCCGCCTGCTGTTCTGAAGATTGGGCGGGCCCCGTGGCCTTTCGGTACGCTCTCGACGGATCTTGACTGACCAATCAATCGGTAGCCGCCGCCGGGCGCGCCCAGCAAGGAGCTGACGTGGTCGATTTCACCCTCACCGACGAGCAGAAGGACATCCGCGATCTCGCACACGACTTCGCGGAGAAGGAGATCCGCCCGGTCGCCTGGGAGTACGACCGGGACTCGACCTGGCCGCAGGAGATCCTGCAGAAGGCGTGGGAGGTGGGGCTGATGAACTCCCACGTGCCCGAGGAGTACGGCGGGCCGGGACTCGACTACCTGACCGGCTGCCTGATCGAGGAGGAGCTCGGCTGGGGCTGCTCGGGCATCGGCACCTCGCTGATGTGCAACGGCCTCGCCCTGGCGCCGGTCGCGATCGGCGGCTCGGAGGAGATCAAGAGGCAGTACCTCGGGATGCTCACCGAGGAGCCCAAGCTCGCCTCCTTCTGCCTGACCGAGCCCGACGCCGGCTCCGACGTCTCCGGGATGAAGACGACGGCGGTCAGGCAGGGCGACAAGTACGTCATCAACGGCTCGAAGTGCTTCATCACCAACGGCTCGTACGCCGACTGGTACACGGTCTACGCGAAGACCGACCGCGAGGCCGGCCACCGCGGCATCTCCGCGTTCGTCGTCCCCGCCGACGCGGGCGTGACCGTCGACAAGAAGGAGGACAAGCTCGGCCAGCGGGCGTCGAACACCGCGACGGTCTCCTTCGACGACGTCGAGATCCCCGCGGCGAACCTGCTCGGCGAGGAGAACAAGGGCTTCAAGCTCGCGATGATGACGCTCGACCGCACGCGCCCCGGCGTCGCGGCGATGGCGACCGGCATCGCGCGCGCGGCGTTCGAGTTCGCCGTCGACTACTCCAAGGAGCGCGTCCAGTTCGGCGTGCCGATCGCGATGCACCAGGCGATCCAGTTCATGATCGCCGACATGGCGACCAAGATCGAGGCATCGCGGCTGATGACCTACAAGTCGGGCGTGCTGCTCGATCAGGGCCAGCGCAACACGCTCGCCAGCTCGCACGCCAAGCGGTTCTCCGCCGACTCGGCGATGGAGGTCGCGACCGACGCCGTGCAGGTCTACGGCGGCTACGGGTTCATCAAGGAGTACCCGGTCGAGAAGCTGATGCGCGACGCGAAGATCATGCAGCTCTACGAGGGCACGAGCCAGATTCAGCGGCTCGTGATCGCGCGCGAGGTGCTGCTGCCCCGCCGCGCGGAAGAGCCGGCGACCGCCGCCGCGTAGGGGCCTCCGGCTCAGCCGGCCCGCAACGCCCGGGGCCGGCTAGAGCGCGAGGCAGATGTCGCGCCACCGCTCGTGCTCTGGCCGCAGGGCGAGCAGCCGCTCGACGCCCGCCACGATCGCGGCGAACTGGCTGTGGTCGAGTGTCCAGATGAGGATCGCGCCCGCGTGCGAGCGGCCCGCTTCGGCCCACTCCCGCAGGAGCGGCGCGAAGTCGCGGCTGTTGCGCGTGACGAGGATCCGTCCCTCCTGCGCGGCGAGGGCGAGCACTTCGGGATCATCGAGTCCCTCGAGCGCTGCCTCCTCGGCGAGCGCGCGCACGTCGCGTCCGCTCGCGCGCAGCGGCCGCGCGACACCGCGCGGTGAGAGGTTGGCGTCGAGCAGCAGGCGCAACCCGCGCTCAGCGCTCGTCGTCGGCCAGCCCGATGAACGGGTAGAGCGACCGCAGCTCGGCGGGGGGACGCCGGTTCTCGGTGATCGCCGCGTCGATCTCCGCCGGGAACTCCTCGCGATAGGCCTGCGCCAGCCGCAGCTGTCGCTCGGTGAGCCGGCTGCCCTCGCGCAGCTGCTCGACCGACCCGAAATCCTCGACCATCTGGGCGATCTCCCAGACGTCGAGTCCCGAGCCGATCACCCAGGCGCGGCGACATGCGTCGTCGCCGCGAAAGGCGATGCCGGCGAAGCGGCGCGCCCGCACGGCTTCCTCGGTCAGCGCCTCCACCACGGCGCTGCGCGAGCGTGCCGTGCGCCTGGCCTCGTCCTCGAGCAGACGCTCGGTCGCGCGCGTGAAGCGGACGCTGACGGGGGCTCCCTTCGCGGCTCGCGACACAGGCTCACGCTACCACGCTGTGTACGTTGTGTACGGCCCTGAAGGGTGGACGCGACTCGGTCGCCGGCCACAGATCAGCCTGTGACCGACGCGCGGTAGCGAGCCTCATCGACGACGAGCCTCCAGTACCCGCGCCTCGGCTGGGTCGCCCGGAAGTCGCGGAAGTCGAAGGTGAGGATCGGCAGGTCGTCGCGCTCGGCGAGCGCCATCACCGAGGCATCGGCGAGTCCGAGGCCCAGATCGGCGAACCGAGTGTCGATCTCGACGGCCCGGCGCAGAAGTCCCGGGGTCAGGAACGCCGGCGTATGCTCGCCGCGTGCGAGTGCGCTCAGCAGGCCCGCGCCACCCCACCGTCGATTCGGCTGCGGAGCAGTCGATCGGCCTCGACGAGCACCGGTCCGGGAACGAGCAGGTTGCGGCCAAGCGCCGTGCCGAGCGTGGCGGCGAGCCGGTGGTACCAAGCCCCTGCCAAGATCAGCGAATGGCTCGCTCGGAGGCGTCCAAGCGCGACCGCAGCCGCCGCGCCGCGCAGGCCGCGGT
>JBPCPD010000081.1:0-4553 GCA_050999535.1 Thermoleophilaceae bacterium | reverse complement strand
GCCGCGCTCGGGGTCGTGCTGCTCGCCTGAGCGCGCGCGATCGGCGCGCGCGCGGAGACCAGCAGGTTGTCGAAGAGCGCCGGCGGCAAGCGCGGTTCGAGCAGCGCGCGGTCGAATGCCTGCAGGGTGAGGTAGCCGTGGTAGGCGTAGAGCTGCCAGAGGTGCGGGACCCGGGCGGGATCGGCGGTCGCCTCGAGCGCTCGGTTGGCCCAGCCGAACAGGCTCGCCGCGAGCTCCTCGCCCGACACCCGCGCCTGCTCGAAGCCCGCCGCTCGCGCATGGGCCTCGAGCGCCGCGGGCGTGAAGGCATGGACGTCGACCACGGTCTCCAGGGTCGCCTCCTCTGGGACGTCGTGGTGGCCGTCGCGCGCCGCCGCCGGAGCGCGCATGAGCGCTCGCCAGGCCGGTGCGAGCGCGTGCGCGGCGCGCTTGGGGACCGCCGCGAGCCGATCGCCGTAGTGCGACGGCTCACCGCAGAAGGCGATCACCCCGCCGGGTGCGAGCACGCGTCGAAACTCGCGCAGCGAGGCGCCGAGGTCGGGCAGGTGGTGCAGGACCGCGTGGCCGAAGACGATGTCGAAGCTGTCGTCTTCGAAGGGCAGGCTCGCCGATTCGCAGCACGCGGTCTGAGCACCCAGGCCGAGGCGCTGCGCGGAGGCGCGCAGAACCTCGAGCATGCCGGGCGAGATGTCGCTCGCCACGTAGTGCGCGAGCGTGCCCGTCCGCAGCAGGTTGAGGCCGAAGTAGCCCGTGCCCGCACCGATCTCCAGCCCGCGCGGGTAGTGGCCGGCGCCGTGGCCGCCGAGCGCCTTGCCGAGCTTGCCGAGCACCTGGGTCCGGCCGCGCGCCCCGTAGTCGATGCCCCACTTCTCGTCGTAGCGCCGCGCCGCGAGATCGTGGTAGCGGGTGTTGGCGGCGTGAATCTCGGCCGTGGTCGTGGGAGGCGGCATCGGGCCGGGAAGCGTAACCGCCAACCCATACGATCCGGCGCCCGTGACGAGCCTCGCCGAGCACACCCAGCAGGATCAGCCGCCGGGCGTGCCACCGCTGTCGCTCACGGGCGAGCGAACGCTTCCCGACGTGCCGGCCGAGAACTACTGGTACCGCCGCCACCTCGCGGTCTACGACTGGATCGCGCAGCGCTGCCGCGGCCTCGACGTCGTCGACCTCGCCTGCGGGGAGGGCTACGGCACCGATGTCCTCGCCCGCCGCGCGGCGCGGGTCGTCGGCGTCGACGCCAACCCCGAGGCCCACGAGCACGCGCGGCTGCGCTACGGCCGTCCCGGGGTGCGCTTCGAGCGCGACCTGATCGACGGCTTCTCCGAGCCCGGCGACGCGGTCGTACTCCTCCAGACGATCGAGCACGTCCAGGACGCCGGTGGCGTGCTCGCCCATGTGCGCTCGATGCTGCGCCCCGGCGGCGTCGCATACGTCTCGACGCCGAACGTGCTCACGCTCGCACCGCCCGGGGCGAAGCGGTCGGGCAACCCGTGGCACGTGCACGAGTACCGCCCCGAGGAGTACCGCGCGCTGTGCGAGGCCAGCTTCCCCGACGTCGAGCTGCTCGGCCTCTTCCACGCGCGCAAACTGGCGCTGCACGAAGGTGCCCTGCGCCTGGGCTGGGACCGTCTGCACCCTGCGCTGGGGATCACCGAGCCCTTCTACGAGCGCTTCACCCCGGCGATCTCGGCGCGCGACTTCGCGCTGCGCGAGGGCCCGCTCGACGGCGCGCTCGACCTGCTGGCCGTGTTGCGGTGAGCGCGCGGCACGCGGGCAGGGCCACGCTCGAGGCGCCCGAGCTGCCGCCCGGCGCGCGGCCGCGCTGGCCGGCCTGGTCGGGCTTCGCGGCAATGGGCACCGGCACCGCCGCCGTCCTGGTGGCGAGCTTCCCGCTGCTCCCGGTCGCGCTCACCTCGGGGCTCGACGGGGCGATCGGGCAGCTCTCGCTGCTCGTGCTGATCCTCGTCCAGGACGCCGTCTACCTGGGCGCGGCCGTCGGCTTCGCCCGGCTGCGGGGCAAGCCGCGCTCGTGGCAGTTCGGCCTGCGGCCCTCTCCGTTGCTGCGCACTGCGGGAATCGCCGTGCTCGCCACCGGCGCCGTGCTCGGCTTCGAGATCGGATTCCTCGAGCTGATCGGCGCCGGCGAGGGCGAGAACGATGCGCTGGGCACCGACGGAGGCTTCGTCGCCGCGCTGGCGTTCTCGCTCGCGGCGATCGTCGTCGCGCCCGTCGCCGAGGAGCTGTTCTTCCGCGCCTTCGTCTACCGTGCGCTGCGCAACCGGATGCGCATCTGGGCGGCGTGCTCGATCAACGCAGCCGTCTTCTCGCTGGTGCACGTGCAGTATCTCGCCACGCCGGCGGTGCTCGTGGTCATCGCCGTCTTCGCGGTCGGCGCCTGCCTCGCCTACGAGTACAGCGGCAGCATCTTTGCCCCGATCTCGATGCACGCGGCGTTCAACACGCTCGCCACCGCCGGCACCGATGCGGGCTACGCGGCGCCGATCGGGGTCGGCGTGCCCGTGGTCCTGGCGTGCCTGATCGTGCCGACCAGATTGCGCCGCGCGCCGTCGCCGTTTCCTGTGCAGCTGCGTCGCGCGTGAGGGGAGGAAGCCGGGGGCTCGCGCCCTCGGACCCCCGAGCCACCTGGCCGACCGGCAGCGACCGAGGTGCGCTGGCGCTCGTGCTGCACTCGCACATGCCCTACGTCGAGGGCTTCGGAACCTGGCCGTTCGGGGAGGAGTGGCTGTGGGAGGCCGTGGCGACGGTCTACCTGCCCCTCGCAGAACTGCTCCAGCGCAGCGGCGCCCCGGTCACGCTCGGCCTGACCCCGGTGCTCTGCGATCAGCTCGAGACGCTCCCGGGCCCGGCCGGACAGCGGCTGCTCGAGTTCCTCGCCGGCACGCGGCGGGCGGTCCACGCCGAGGACGCCGCCGGCCTGGATCGCGGCGGCGAGCACGAGCTCGCGGACGAGCTGCGCCGAGCGAGCGGCGACTACGAGCGCGCGGTCCTCCGACTCGAGCACGACCTCGACGTGCTCGGCGCGCTCGCCGCGCCGGCGGCGCGCGGGCCGGTCGAGCTGTGGACCTCGGCGGCGACGCACGCGCTGCTGCCACTGCTCGCCAGCGACGCCGGCCTGCGCCTGCAGCTGGCCACCGGCGTCGCCTCCCACGAGCGCCGCTTCGGCGAGTTCGCCGGCGGCCTGTGGCTGCCGGAGTGCGCCTACGTGCCGGGGCTCGAGCGTGAGCTGGCAGCCCACGGGGTGCGAACGGTGTGCGTCGACCAGACCGCCGCTTGGGGGCTCGGCGCGCCCGAGCAGCTCGAGCCCGTGCGCATGCCGGGCGGCGTCGTCGCGGTGCCGATCGACTGGCAGACCGTGCGGCTGGTCTGGGACGACCGCAGCGGCTACCCCGTCGACGGCGTCTACCGCGACTACCACCGGCGCACGGTCCACGATCTGCGGCCCTGGAGCAACGCCGGCGGGCCCTACCGCCCGGCCGTGGCTCGCGCGCGCGCCCGCGCGCACGCGCGCGACTTCGTCGCCCGCTGCGCCACTCGCCTGGAGTCCTACGCGCGCGATCGCGGCCGCCCGGGCCTGCTCTGCTGCGCGCTCGACACCGAGCTGCTCGGCCACTGGTGGTACGAGGGCCAGATCTGGCTCGAGGCGGTGATCGAAGCGGCGGGCGAGCAGGGGTTGGAGCTGACCACCGTCAGCGAGGGCGTCGAGCGCGTGGGTGCGGTGCAGCGCCCGCTCGTCGCCTCGAGCTGGGGGCTGGACAGGGACTTCTCGACCTGGGACTCGCCGCGCGTCGCCGAGCTGGCCTTCGCCGCGCGCTCGGCCGAGCTGCGCACCGTCGCGGCAGCGCACCGCGCTCGCCCCGGCGTGGCCGCGGGCGACCGCTGCGGCCGCGCGGCGCTGGAGCGTGCTGCACGCGAGCTGCTCGCCATCCAGTCGAGCGACTGGGCCTTCCAGGTGACCAGCGGGCTCGCCGGCGACTACCCCCAGCAGCGCGTCCGCGCGCACGCCGCCGCTCACGACGCGGCCCTCGGAGCTCTGGCAGACTCCGCGCCCGAGGCCCAGCCGTCCCTGCGCAACTTGGCGCCCGATCTCGACCTGGCCTCGCTGACGACCCCCTGAGCCCTCCACGATGCGCGTCCTGATCCTCTCCTGGGAGTACCCGCCGCTGATCGAGGGCGGCCTGTCGCGCCACGTGCGCAAGCTGGCGGAGAACCTCGCCGCCCAGGACGTCGAGGTCCACGTGCTCGCGAGGGGGCAGGAGGGGTCTCCGGCGGAGGAGGAGTGCGGGGGGGTGCTCGTCCACCGCGTGCTCGAGCCCGAGCGCCCGCGCGAGCTGGGCGAGTTCGTCACCTGGATCGAGCACATGAACGCCGACATGCTGGCCGCGGGCGTCGAGGTCGGCGACCGCTTCGACTTCGACCTCGTCCACGGCCACGACTGGCTCGTCGCGGTCGCCGGCGATCACCTGGCTAATCGCTTCCGCTGCCCGTTCGTCGTCACCATCCACGCCACAGAATTCGGCCGCCACCAGGGTTGG
>JBPCPD010000058.1:0-3436 GCA_050999535.1 Thermoleophilaceae bacterium | reverse complement strand
GCGAGCAGGGGCGTGTCGAAGAGGCCGGGGGCGATCGTCATGACCCGGATGCCACGCCCGGCGAGATCGCGCGCCGCCGGGAGGGTCATGCCGACGACCCCGCCCTTGGATGCGGAGTAGGCGATCTGGCCGATCTGGCCGTCGAAGGCGGCGATCGAGGCGGTCATCACCACCGCGCCGCGCTCGCCGGTGTCGTCGTCCGGCTCGTTGGCGTTCATCGCCGCGGCGCCGAGGCGCAGCAGGTTGAACATGCCGATCAGGTTGACGCCGACGACCGTCTCGAAGGGCTTCAGCGCCGCCGGGCCCTGCCTGCCGACCACTCGCTCGGCCCAGCCGACGCCGGCACAGCCCACGACCAGGCGCAGCTCGCCGAGCTCGGCGGCGGCGCGCTCGATCGCCGCGGTGAGCTCGTCCTCCGCGGTGACGTCGGCGTGGAGGGCGATCGAGCCCGAGCCGAGCTCGTTCGCCAGCGCCTGGGCCTTGGCGTCGTTGAGGTCGGCGATCGCCACGCGGGCGCCGTGGGCGGTCAGCGCGCGGGCGGTGGCCTCGCCGAGACCCGAGGCTCCGCCGGAGACGAAAGCGGAGATTCCGTCGAGCTTCATCGCCTGGACATCATATGTTCTCGCTGCGGTGCTCGCCCGATCGACGATCGGCTGCGCTCCTCGCAGATAGGGCTGCGCTCCTCGCGCCGGCCACGCGCTCGCCCGCCTCGTCCACCGCTCAGAGCCCGCGGGCGGCGGTGACGGAGAAGAGGCCCTCGTCGTCGGTGTAGAGCGCCTCGAAGGCGAGCCCGGCGCGCTCGAGCTCGTCCCGGATCCGCTGCGGAGTGAACTTCGTGCTGATCTCGGTGCGGATCTCCTCGCCGGCGGCGAGGTCGAGCTCGATCCCCGCGCCCGCGATCCGCACGTGCTGGTCGCACCGGGCGCGCAGGCGCATCTCGATCCACGAGCGCTCCTCGTCGAAGCGCGCGATGTGCGCGTAGGCATCGAGGTCGAAGTCGGCGTCGAGTGCATCGTTGAGCACGCGCAGGCCGTTGAGATTGAACGCCGCGGTGACGCCCTCGGCGTCGTCGTAGGCTGCCTCGAGCACGGCGCGGTCCTTGACCAGGTCGCAGCCGAGCAGCAGGCGGTCGCTGGGCCCCATCAGCTCGGCGAGGTCACCCAGCAGAGCCGCCCGCTGCTCGGGATGCAGGTTGCCCAGCGTCCCGCCGAGCAGCGCGAATAGCCGGCGCTCGCCGGCGGGAATGTGGCGCAGGTCGTGCTCGAAGTCTCCGACGACGCCGTGCACCGCAAGCCCGGGATAGAGCTCCTGCAGCTCGTCGGCGCACAGCCGCACGACCGACTCGTCGACGTCGAAGGGCACGAACCGGCGCAGCGTCCCGGATGCGGCCAGCGCGTAGAGCAGTGCCCGCGTCTTGGAGGCCATGCCCGAGCCGAGCTCGACGAGCTCCTCCATGCCGCCGACCAGCTCGGGGGCGTGGCGGTTGAGGATCGCGCGCTCGCAGCGGGTCGGGTAGTACTCGGGAAGCGTGGTGATGCGCTCGAACAGCTCGGAGCCGCGCGCGTCGTAGAGATACTTGGGCGAGAGCTCGCGCGGGTCGCGGGCCAGTCCCGCGCGCACGTCGGCGGCGAGCGTGTCGGGCCCGCCCTCCCCGATGTGGTCGTCGATGCGCGGCGGCTTGTGCGGCGTCGAGAGGCTCACGGTCAGCGCTCGGTCGCCGCGCAGCGGAAGCCGACGAAGATCTGGCGGCGCTGGGGCAGGTCCCAGTTGCGGAAGGTCGGGCGCGCGACGCTCGGCCGGGTCGCCCACGAGGCGCCGCGCATGACGCGGTAGTCGCCGCCGAAGAACGCCTGCGAGTAGGCGCGGTAGGGGTAGGCCGAGAAGCCGGGGTAGCCCTCGAGACGGCTCTGGGTCCACTCCCAGCAGTCGCCGATCAGCCCGAGGGCGCCGCACGGGGAGGCGCCGAGCTCAAGCGCGCCCGCCGGCGCGGGCCCGAAGGAGAGCTGGTCGAGCGTCGCGCGCTCCGGTGATGCGGTCTCGGCGCCCCACGGCTGGGGCAGCGCCGAGCCGGTGGCCGGGTCGTAGGCCGCGGCCTTCTCCCATTCGGCCTCGGTGGGTAGGCGCACGCCGCGCCAGCGCGCGTAGGCGTCGGCCTCGAACCACGAGACGTGCATCACGGGCATCGCGTCGTCGACCGGGCGAACGCGCTCGAAGCGGCGCTCGCATCCGTCCGGGGTCCAGTACAGAGGCCGCTCGATCTCGTACCGGCAGCGCCAGCGCCAGCCCTGCTCGGTCCACAGCTCGCGCGCGGCGTAACCGCCGTCATCGACGAAAGCGCGGAAGGCGGCGTTGGTCACCGGCGTACGGTCGATGCGGAAGGCCGACAGCTCGACGGCGTGGCGCGGGCGCTCGTTGTCGTATGCGAAGCCGGTGCCGTCGTCGCCCATCGGAAAGCTGCCGGGCTCGATGGGAACCGTCGCCGGGCCGGTGCTGCTCGTCGCACCGGGGAGCGGCTGGCGGCTCGGCGCGTAGACCCCCGGCTCGGCGAGCTGGAGGGTCTGCAGCATCGTCTCGTTGTGCTGGTGCTCGTGCTCGATCAGCATGTCCCAGACGAAGCCCCCCGCATTGAGCTGCTCGGGGGTTACGCGTCGGCTCGGGGCACGCGCGGCGCGGCCCAGGTCGACGCGGTCGAGCACGCCCAGGGCGCGCTCGCGCACTCGGTCGAGGTACTCGAGCGCGTCGTCGCGGCGCAGGTAGTGGGCGTCGGGGCGCTGCGCGCGTGGGGTCTCGGCAGCGTCGTAGACCTGCGACAGCTCGGGTCGCAGCGGGTCGAGCCCGCCTGCTCGCTGACAAAGCCAAAGGTCCTCGAACGCGGCGATGTGGCCCAGGTCCCAGACCAGCGGGCTCATGAGCGGGTCGTGGACCCGGTCCATGTGCTCTTCGCTGACCGGCTCGGTCAACGCCAGCGTGCGCTCACGCGCCTCGGCGAGCGCGCGCCGGCAGCGCTCTGCCGGCAGCGGGTCTGCCCCTCCAGGGGGCACTGTTTGAGAGTCGCGAGGGCGCACGGGGCAGGATCCGCCCAGAATCGTACCCGGGCGCGGACGCGGCGAACATGAGCGGGCGCGCGGGCGCAAGCGCGGGCTCGTGGGCAGGCGCCCGTGACCGGGGCAGGCGCCGGCGGCTGATGGTAGGTTACGCCCGTGGAAGCGTCCAGCGCGAGGGAGGGCTGCGCATGAGCCCCCAGGACCAAGCCCGGCCGGATCGCAACCTCGCGCTGGAGCTCGTGCGTACGACCGAGTACGCTGCGCTCGCCGCGGCGCGCTGGATCGGCCGCGGCGAGAAGGAGTCGGCCGACGGAGCCGCGGTCGACGCGATGCGCATGATGCTCGATACGGTCGCGATGGACGGACTGGTGGTGATCGGCGAGGGCGAGAAG
>JBPCPD010000210.1:0-31543 GCA_050999535.1 Thermoleophilaceae bacterium | reverse complement strand
GGCTTGCCCGCCTGGATCACCTGCTCGAGCACCGGCAGCACGTCGCGTACGGAGCCGATCTTGGAGTTGACGATCAGGACGAACGGGTCCTCGAGCGTCGCCTCCATGCGATCCTGATCGGTCACCGCGTAGGGCGAGATGTAGCCCTTGTCGAACTGCATGCCCTCGGTGAACTCGAGGTCCATGCCGAACGTCTGGCCCTCCTCGACGTTGACCACGCCGTCCTTGCCGACCTTGTCGATCGCGTCGGCGATGACGTCGCCGATCTCGTCGTCGGCGGCGGAGATTGCGGCCACGCGGGCGATCTGGTCCTTGCCCGCGATCGCGTTGGACGCCTCGCCGATCGCCTCGACGACCTGGTCGACGGCCTTCTCGATGCCGCGCTTGAGGCCGAGCGGGTTGGCGCCGGCCGCGACGTTCTGCAGGCCCGAGCGCACGATCTGCTGGGCGAGCACCGTCGCGGTCGTGGTGCCGTCACCGGCGACGTCGTTGGTCGCGGTGGCGACTTCACGCACGAGCTGGGCGCCCTGGTTCTGGAAGACGTCCTCGACCTCGATCTCGCGAGCGATGGTGACGCCGTCGTTGGTGATGGTCGGGGCGCCGAACTTCTTGTCGAGGACGACGTAACGGCCCTTGGGGCCGAGCGTCACCTTGACCGCGTTCGCGACGGCGTCGACGCCGTCTTGAAGCGCGGCGCGCGCCTCCTGTCCGTACTTCAGCTCCTTGTGAGCCATTCTCAGTTCCTCCGTCTCTTCTTGAAAGGTTGAGGCATCGGCACGCAACCGGCCGAGCCGGCTGCCTGCCGCTTAGGCGACCTTGGCCAGGACGTCCGATTCGCGGAGCACGAGCAGGTCGTCGCCCTCCACCTCGATCTCGGTGCCGCCGTACTTGGAGTAGATGACCTCGTCGCCTTCGATGACGTCGAGCGGAATGCGCTTCTCGCCGTCGTCGTCGAAGCGGCCCTCGCCGACGGCGAGCACCTTGCCGCGCTGCGGCTTCTCCTTGGCAGTGTCAGGGAGCACGATGCCGCTGGCGGTCATCTCCTCCTCATCGATCGCCTTGACGATCAAACGATCGCCGAGGGGCTTGAGCTTCATGCGAAACCTCCGTCTGGACTGTGTTCCTTGGATCGGGTTGGCACTCTAGCAATGGGAGTGCCAAGGATGTGGCCGACGGGTGAATCCGCGCGAGCACCGGCCACAGCGGGAGGAGAGCAGGCCGATCGCCGGGGAGGAGCGCAGCGCGATCGTCGATCGCGCGAGCACCGGACCCCCGGCTCTCCTCGGCCGAGCACCGCAGCGAGGATCTCTAGTTCTGGGTCGGTGCGTGCGGGCGCATGCGCTCGGAGATCTCGTGTGGTCGGTCGGAGATCTGCGAGAAGCGCACGACCGTGACGGCGTCCTCCTCGGTGACCGCGCGCCCATAGATCTGCTCGAGGAAGTGGGTCGTCTCGTCCAGCCGGCGAAACTCCGGGTTGTCGTGCTCGATGTCGCGCGGTGAGAGATCGCCTGCACGCTTGACCTCGACGCTGTCGATCACCGCCTCGAAGATTCGCTCCCGCGGCGAGTGCTGGAAGCCGACCGTGACGAGCACGACCTCGCCCTTACGGTACTTCGAGCTCTTGTCGCCGAGCCGGATCGTGGCCGTCTTGCGACCACGCTTGAGCTGGTCGGAGAAGATCGGTGAGTAGAAGTTGAGGACGAACACGGGGGCGAGAGGTTACCCCGTGAGGGCTTCCAGCCCTCACCTCTGAGAATCTCGGCCTCCATCCGGCGGCCATCCCGTGAGGGCTTCCAGCCCTGTCCGGCGGCCATCCCGTGAGGGCTTCCAGCCCTCCATCTGATATCGGCCTGCGTCCGGCCGGCCAGCCCGTGAGGGCCAGCGCCTTCGCCGGCAGGGTGCTCGGCCTTCAGGACCCGTCCTCGACGAGCGGGACGAAGCGCACGGCCGCGATCGTCTCGGTCTCGCCGTCGCGCACCCGCACGAGCTGCTCGTCGTCGCCCTCGCCCTTGACCGGGCAGACGAGGGTGCCTCCAGGCACGAGCTCGGCCAGTAGCGCCGGGGGCGGGGCCGAGGCCGCCGCCGCGGTCACGACGATCGCGTCGAAGGGCGCTCGGTCGGGCTGGCCGATCGAGCCGTCGGCGGCGCGGACCTCGACGTTGCGGTACCCCAGCTCGGCGAGCGTCGCCCGGGCTCGGTCGGCGAGCGCGGCATGGCGCTCGACGGTGACGACGTGCGAGGCGCAGCGCGACAGCACCGCGGCGCTGTAGCCCGAGCCGGTCCCGACCTCGAGCACCCGCTCAGCCCCCTCGAGCTCCAGCAGTGCGAGCATGCGGGCGACGATCCAGGGCTGCGAGATCGTCTGGCCCTCGCCGATCGGCAAGGCGCCGTCGTGGTAGGCGCGCGAGCGTACGTCGGCGGGGACGAACCGCTCCCGCGGAACCTCCTCCATCGCGCGCAGGACGCGCTCGTCCTCGATGCCGCGCCGGCGCAGCTGGCGTTCGACCATGGGTCGGCGCTCAGTGCACATAGTTGCTGAGTCGCTCCGGCTCATGCACGGTCACCCGCCCGCGTCCCAGCGCCACCAAGCCGTCGCGTTCGAGGCTGGCGAGGAAGCGGCTCGCGCTCTCACGCGAGGTCCCCGCCAGGTTGGCGATCTCCGCCTGGGTCGCGCGTACGACCACATCGCGTTCCCCGGCGCCCTCGGCCGAGCGCGCGCGCGCCTGCGCGAGCAGGGTCATCGCGACGCGCCCGGCGACGGTCTGGAAGGACTGCTGGAGCAGACGCTCGTTGGTGTGCCGGACGCGCTCCGCCATCGCCGAGAGCAGCTTCAGCGCGATGTCGGGGTGGGAGCGCACGAGCCGCTGCACGTCGGGGCGCAGCAGCGCGACCGCTTCGGTCTCCTCGAGTGCCTCGGCGGTGGCCGAGCGTCGCTCGCCGCCGAACAGCGCCAGCTCGCCGAACATCGAGCCGGCGCGCAGCTCGGCGAGTGCGATCGCACGCCCGTCGCCGTGCTCGCGGGTCAGCACGAGGGCGCCGGAGCGCAGCACGTAGCAGGAGTCCCCGCTGTCGCCCTCGCGGAAGACCAGCTCGCCGCGTTCCCAGTGGCGCGGAACCGCCACGGTCGCGAGCTGGTCGAGCTCGCGCTGCTCGAGATCGGCGAAGACCTCCGTGCGCGCCAGCAGGGCGGCCGTGTCGTCGTCCTCGCGCATCGGCGCATGATCACACAGGCACGGGCGAAGGAGGCGAGGCGAAGGCCCTGCTCTTCCCGAGCCCACGCAGCGCTCGGCGCGGCCGCCCGTCAGGCCAGCGCGCGCTCGCGGCGGCGGCGCTGGCTGGCGCGCGCGCCGAGCGCCAGCGCGCCGGCGGCCAGCAGGATCGGAATGCCGACCCCGAGGCCGCGCACCAGCAGCTCGAGCGAGGCGGAGAGCGACCCGAGCGCGTCGTCAAGCGCGCCGCCGAGGCCGTCACGGGGCGAGGCCGACGAGCTCTCGCCGGGCGAGCCGTCGCTCTCGAGCGCGAGCTCGACCGTGGCGTAGTCGGTGCGCAGGCGCAGGTCGCGCAGCTGGCTGCGGAGCCCGTCGATCTCCGCGGTCAGCGCGACCAGGTCCCGCTCGCGGGCATCGAGGCGGAGCGGTCGCGCAGCAGCGACGCCACGTAGGCGTAGACCCGCGGGAAGCTGCGCTCGTAGAGCTCCGCGAAGGTCTCGGCGGGGGTGTCTCGCACCGTCGGGCTCACGCGCTCTGCCGTCAGCTCGGTCACGCCCCCACTACGAGCGTGCGCACGATCCGTCACACGGAGTCCCTCTCAGCCCTGGTCGAACAGGCGCGGATCGTTGGTGATCACCGCGTCGACCCCGAGGCGGCCGAGGCGGGCGATCGCCGCCGCGTCGTCGACGGTCCAGACGTACAGCTCGCCCCCCGCGGCGTGGACGCGCGCCACCAGCAGCCGGCTGACCAGCAGCTGGTGGACCATGAACGCCTCGCACTGGCCGCGGCGCAGCGCGCGCTCGGCCTTGGCCGGCAGGCCCGCTCGCATCCAGCGCAGCGCGGCGAAGGCGGGCAGCATCCAGACGAGGCTCTTGGTGTAGTCGCGCCGGGCGCGCGGGACCGACCAGCCGCGGCGCATGCCCGGCGCGAGCGCGCCGACGCGGGCGAGGCTCTGGGGAAACGTCGAGGAGATCAGGGCGCGGCCGTCCAGGCCGCGGTCGGCGAGCTCGGCGACCACCTCGGCCTCGTAGCCGGGCAGTTTGAGGTCGACGTCGAGCTCGACGCCCCCGTAGGCTTCGTCGGCGAGCAGGTCGAGGCCCTCCTCGAGGCTCAGCGGCTCGCGCGCCGCCGCATCGCCGTAGTCGTGGGCGAGCACGAGCCGGCCGTCGTGGAGCTGGAGCACGTCGAACTCGATCATGTCGACGCCGAGCTCGAGCGCGGCCTGGAAGCTCGCCGCGGTGTTGCCCGGGGCGACGAGGTCGGCGCCCTTGTGCCCGACACGGATCATTGCCTGCGCCATGTCCGCAAGCCTATGCGGGCGCGCTACGGTGGGCCCGCGATGTCCGACCCCGCCGTGATCACCACCGGCCTGCGCAAGTCCTACGGCGACCGGGAGGCCGTCGCGGGCGTCGATCTCGAGGTCCGCACCGGCGAGCTGCTCGCCTTCCTCGGCCCCAACGGCGCAGGCAAGACGAAGACCGTCGAGATCCTCGAGGGCTACCGCTCACGCAGCGCCGGCGAGGTGTCGGTGCTCGGCATCGACCCCGCCCACGCGACGCGCGCGTGGCGCGCGCGAATTGGGATCGTGCTGCAGTCCTCGCGGCCGAACGCGTTCCTGACAGTGCGCGAGACCGTCTCCGAGTGGGCGGACTTCTACCCCGCGCCGCGGCCGGTCGACGAGACGATCGAGCGCGTCGGCCTGGCCGAGACCGCCGGCCAGCGGGTCGGCAAGCTCTCCGGCGGCCAGCAGCGTCGCCTCGACGTCGCGCTGGCGCTCGTGGGCGACCCCGAGCTCCTCTTCCTCGACGAGCCGACGACCGGCTTCGATCCCTCGGCGCGGCGGCAGGCGTGGGGGCTGATCGCGGCGCTGCGCGAGCTCGGCAAGACCGTACTCCTGACGACGCACTACATGGACGAGGCACAGGAGCTCGCTGACCGGGTGGCGATCATCCGCGCGGGGCGGATCGTCGCCGAGGGCGCTCCCGGAGAGCTGGGCGGGCGCGACGCGCGCTCGGTGATCCGCTTCCGGCTGCCGCCGGGCGTCGCCGCCGCCGGCCTGCCGATTCCGGTGAGCGAGCGCGACGGCGTCGCGCTGGCGGCGTTCGAGCGCCCGCTCGAGCCGCTGCACGCCCTGACCGCCTGGGCGCTCGAGCACGGTCACGACCTCGGCGACCTGGAGGTCGAGCGCCCGACGCTCGAGGACGTCTACCTGGAGCTGACCGAGAGCCAGGATGCCGGCGCGGAGGCGGTCGGGTGAGCGTGGCGCGGCTGGCGCTGCGCCAGGCGGCCTTCCAGGCCCGGGCCTCGCTGCGTAACCCGCCGGTGGTCTTCTTCAGCCTGCTGCTGCCGGTGCTGTTCCTGGTGATCTTCGCGACCGTGTTCGGCAACGAGACGCTCGAGTCGCGCGGTGGGATCAAGTCCTCGACCTACTACGTGCGGGGCTGATCGCGCTCGGGATCGTCTCGACGACGTTCGTCAACCTGGCGATCGGCCTGACGATCGAGCGCGAGAACCGCCAGCTCAAGCGCATCCGCGGGACGCCGCTGCCGATCCCCGCCTTCATCGCCGGGCGCGTGGCGACCGCGGTCGCGCTTGCGACCGCGCTGACGATCGCGCTGCTCGCCGTGGGGCGGGTCGGCTACGGGGTCAGCCTGCCGGGCTCGACGGTCCCCGGCGTCGTGCTCTCGCTGCTGGTCGGGGCCGCCGCGTTCTGCTGCCTCGGCTTCGCGTTCGCGACCGCGATCCCCAACGAGGACGCGGCGCCACCGCTCGTCAACGCGGTCGTGCTGCCGCTGTACTTCATTTCGGGCCTGTTCTTCCCGACCGACGACGCGCCCATGTGGCTGACCTCGCTCGCCGACGTGTTCCCGATCAAGCACCTCGCCGAGGCGCTGTTCGAGGCGTTCGACCCGGCCACCACGGGCGCGGGCGTCGCGTGGGCCGACCTCGGGATCGTGGCGGCCTGGGGCGTGGCCGGCTTCGTGATCGCGGCGGCGACGTTCCGGTGGACGCCGAAGGGCGAGTAGAGCGAGGTGGCCGCTCAATCACGTCGCCCTGAGGGTCGCCGACCGCGAGCGCTCGGCGGCGTTCTACGGCGAGCACTTCGGCCTGGCGCGGTTACGGGGCTCGCCTCGCGCGGCGTCGGACGAGCTTGACGGGCCCCCGGTCGTACTGCCAAAGTAAGTACATGGCCCCGATCAAGCAGGACCGCCTTCAGCTCCGCGTTGAGCCCTCGGACAAGGCGCTGCTCGAGCGCGCGGCATCGGCCAGCGCACCTCAACGTCTCCGCCTTCGTCCTCCAGGCGGCCTCCTCGAAGGCCGAGGAGGTGCTGGCGGAGCGGTACAGCATCCGCTTGACGCCGGAAGGGGCGGAGTCGTTCACTGAGGCGCTCGAACGCCCCGCTGAGGTCAACGAGCGGCTCGCCGAGGCGCTGCGACGCCCGCGCCGCTTCTCGTGGCTTGACTGAGCTTCGGCGGCCGGCGCCGCTCGACGTCTCGCTTCACGACCGCACCGACTTCGAGTCCGGCGAGCGGAGCCTCGACGACTGGCTGCAGCGGTACGCCGGCCAGAATCGGCGCCGGGACACGGCGGCGACGTGGATGATCTTCGACGCTGCCCACCGGGTCGTCGCGTACGCGAGCATCGGCATGACCGGCATCGACCGCTCGGCCGCGCCCGACGCGCTCGCACGGGGCGCGCCCGACCTGGTCCCCGCGCTCCTGCTCGGCCGGCTCGCCGTGGATCGCAGGCACGCCGGCCTTGGAGTTGGGACGGCGCTGGGCGCACATGTACTCGCCACGGCCGTCGAGCTCAACGCGAAGGCCGCTTGCCGCGCCGTCGTGGTGACGGCGCTGCGTCGGGACACCCGCGGCTGGTGGGAGCGGCTCGGCTTTCAGCGCTTCGATCCCGCCGATGACGAGGCCCTCGATCTCTACCTGCTCACGAGCGACATCGAGGCGACGGTGCGCTCTCCGTGAGCGACCCACCCCAGCTCACGGAGGAGTCCGAGCGAGGGGGGGACGCCGTCGTGCGTCGCCAGCGGTGGCGGCGGCGTCACCGCTGACAGCTCGGGCACCAGAACGTCGTCCGGTTGTCGTCGCCCTGGCCGCGGGAGCGCACGAGCGTCTGGCAGCGGCGGCAGGGAAGGGCGGCGCGCTCGTAGACCCAGGTGCCGCCGCGCCGGTCGCCCCGGTAGGTCGTGATGCGCCCGCCGCGCCGCGCCGACTCCTGCATCAGCGGCCGCGCCCCGCGGACGATCTCCAGCGCCTCGGCGTCGGTCACCGCTGCGACCCGGCGCCAGGGGTCGACGCCCGCTATGAAGCACGACTCGGACCTCCAGATGTTGCCGATGCCGGCGAGCGTGCGCTGGTCGAGCAGCGCGTCGCCGATGCCGCGGGTCGCGTCGTCGCTTCGCAGGCGGGCGATGAACGCGCGCTCGTCCAGCTCGGGGGCGAGGATGTCGGGCCCCAGCGCGGCGAGGCGCCGGTCGAAGCGCGTGCGCGACTCGGTCATCAGCTCGAGCACCGGCCCATCGAACTGCACGACCTCGTGGGCGGAGGTGCGGATAACCAGCCAGGCGCGATGCGGGGCCCGCCGCCAGCGCTCGCCGCGGCGGTAGACGCCCCACCTGCCGCCCATGCGCAGGTGCGAGTGCAGCGTGAGGTCGTCATCGAAGCGCAGGAACAGGTGCTTGCCGTGCGCCTGCACCGCGTGCACCGAGCGCCCGGCGAGGCGGGCCGGCCAGCGGTCGAAGCGGTGGCGCGGGTGCGGCGTCTCGATCGAGGCGATCCCGTGGCCCACCAGCGCGTCGCCGACGCGCTGCGCAGCGTGATGGATCGTGTCGCCCTCGGGCATCAGTCGAGGGTACGTGTGGCGGCGCGCCCGCGGGCGAGCGCGGGCCTCAGCGCCGGCGCCTGCACCAGGCGCGGACCTCGGGCTTGGCGAGGAAGACCTCCGCCGCGATCGCCACCGCGGCATTGACGAGCCCGAGCAGCGGGAAGATGATCGGTGCGGGCTGGATCGCCGAGATCAGTCCGCCGAAGGCGACCAGCCCGCACAGCACCATGCCGAGTATCCGGGCCCGGCTGCGTCCCTCGGAGAGGCCGAGCGCGGCGACGGCGAGCGCTGCGGCGAACAGGAGCCCGGAGACCAGCGCGACCGTCCGATAGGGGGGCGCCTCGTCCTCGGCGACCTCGCGCGGCAGGCCGGTGTCCCCCTGCGCGTCGACGTAGGCATCGAGCAGCGAGTCGAACAGGGCAAAGGTCAGGATCGTGCGCAGCACGCCGATCCCGACCAGCACCCAGAGGAGCGTCGTCGCGATCCGTACCGGCGCCGTGCCCTGCAACTGCTCCCCCGTCTTTGGTGGCTTCGCGGCGGTGATGTTGCCAGAGCTGCGGCCCAGGGGCGAGAACAGGATGCGCGTGCCTCTTAGGATGCAGTGGCCGAGAGCGAAGGGGACACGAGTGAGCGCGACCGCAACCCGCATGACCGCCGAGCAGTACCACGCCTGGAGCGTCGAGGGCGATCGCACGCAGCTCGTTGCGGGCGAGGTCATCGTGAATGAGCCCAAGCCCATTCACCAGGTCCTCCAGGCACGGCTCATCACGGCGATCAGCATCTGGATCGATGCGGGTCAGGCGCGCGGCCTGGTGATCGGGCCGACGAGCCTGACGCTGGATGAAGGGAACGTCTACGGCCCGGATGTCCTGTGGTTCTCCGAAGCCAACCGTCCGGTGGACCTTCGCCGGTACCCGACCGGCGTCTGCGACCTGTGCGTCGAGATCCGCTCGCCGGGCACCTGGCGCTACGACGTCGGCATCAAGCGGCTCGTCTACGAGCGGACCGGCCTCCCCGAGCTGTGGCTCGTCGACGACCGTGCGGAGACCGTGCTCGTCTACCGCCGCTCGAAGCCGCGCCTCGATTCGTTCGATGTGGCGTTGGAGCTCGAGCGTGGGGACACGCTCACCTCGCCGACGATGCCCGGCTTCGAGCTGGCGCTCGAGCAGCTGCTGAAGTCTGAGCTCAGGCGCTGAGCGTCAGCCGTCGCGGGCTCTGGCGGAAGCCCGCGTCGATCAGCAGCGCCTCCACGGGCGAGCCGACGATCGGCTCGCCGTCGAAGCGCTCGAGTCCCAGCCGCTTGATGCGCCCGCGGCGAACGTGGTCGGCGAGCGCGTCGAGTGCCTCGACCAGCCATGCCTCGGGCTCCCCGCCCGCGGTGAACGGCGCGCGCAGCGCGAGCAGCGCCTTGCCGCTGCGCTCGACGAAGAGCACCGGCTCGGAGTCGAGCGTGACGACGTGCGCTCCCGCGGTCCGGCTCGGCCTGCGGCCGGACTGCTCGTCCGCGCGCTTGGGCCAGGGCAGCGTCGCCCCGTAGGGGTTGGCCGGATCGGTCGCGGCGAGCACGAGCGCCCCGGCGGGCTCGTCGGAGCGTAGGCCGCGCAGGCGCTCGATCGCCGCGGGCAGGGCGAACTGGGCGCCGCCGAGTCCCTCGACGAAGTAGCCGCGCCGCGCCGTTCCCAGCGTCTCGAGGTTGCCAAGCTCGGAGTAGAGCGTCGAGAAGCCGCCAGGGATCCCCTCGGCGAGTACCGACTCGCGCGTGACGATCCCGCAGCGCTCGAGCATGATCTCGCTCAGCGCGCGCATCTTCGCGCCGTGCTCGGGAGCATCGGCGAACAGCCGCGCGGTCAAAGACCAGCGGCCCTGGACCTGCGGGGCGCCCGGCCGCCGGCGGCGCGCGAAGCGGCGCCCGCGCTCGCGCTGCTCGCGTGCGAGCGAGAGCCGCGGCGCGCGCAGCGGGGCGAAGGCGTCGTTGGTGACCTCGCCCGCCCAGACCAGATCCCACAACGCCTCCTGCAGCTCGGCGGGCTCGACTCCCGGCGCGGTCTCGAGGGTGACGTCGGCGAGCAGATCGGCCCAGAAGGACGCCCCGGCGGCCAGCCGCGCGCGGACAGCGTCGTGCAGGGCCTCGCCGGGCGGCTCGCCCTTGACCGGCGGCGGCCCGAGCCACGGCGCGTCGTCGCGAAAGTAGAGCGCGACCTTGCCCGAGCGCCGCCCGAGCGCGCCGGCCCCGACCCAGACCAGCTCGCCGGAGGCGCAGAGGCCGTCGATCCACGCGCGCGAGTACGCGCCGACGCGCCGCGGCAGCACGTCCGCCTCCCACACTTCGGGCGCGAGCGCCAGCCCCTACAGCGGAACGAGCTGCTCACGCAGGCGATCGACGCCCGCGCCGCCGGGCGGAGAGGCATCGACTCCCTGCCACGCGGGCAGGAAGCGCGCGAGCGCGCGCTGCTCGGCGGGCTCGACCTCCTTGCGCAGCGTCGCCAGCGAGGCGCGGCGCAGCCGGCGCAGCACCTCGGGGTCGCACCACTCGCGCTCGTTGCCACCGGGGCGCAGCTCGCCGAGCACGAGCTCGCCGGCGCGCTCGGCCTCGCGCAGTACCGCCGTCGGGTCGACCGAGTAGCGGTCGGCGAGCTCGCGCGTCGTAAACGGCCCGTGCGTTCGCGCGCAGCGGCGCACCAGCCGCGCGAAGGGCTCGGGGACCTCCTCGAGGAACGCCGCCGGGAGGCCGCCGGGCGGCACCGCGCCGAACGCGTCGCGATAGAGCCCGGCGTCCTCGGCGGCTACGAAGCGCTGCTCGCCGCCGATCCGCATGCTCGCCGCGCGGCGCTCGCGCACCAGCTCGTCGAGCATCCGCTGCGCCGATGCGTCGCCGAGGCAGCGCTGCTGGGCCTCGACCGCGGTCAGGTCGCCGACCGCGCGCAGCACGTCGTGCAGCGCATCGGCGTTGGCGGCCTGGGTGCGCTGCGACAGGCGCTGGAGGTCGGCTTCGAGCTCGGCCAGTGCGTCGCGATCGAGCGGTTTGCGCAGCTCCTCCTGGCAGAGGAGCTCGCGCAACAGGTCGCGGTCGAGCGAGAGCGCGGCCGCGCGCCGCTCGGCGTTGGGCGTATCGCCCTCGTACATGTAGGTCGCGACGTAGTCGAACAGCAGCGACGAGGCGAACGGCGAGGCGCGCTGGGTCTCGGTCTCGACCAGCGACAGCTCGCGCGTCGCGAGGCCGCGCAGGAGCCCCTCGAGGCCGGGCACGTCGAGCACGTCGCGCAGGCACTCGCGATAGGTCTCGAGCACGATCGGGAACTGGCCGTAGCGCTTGGCGACCTCGAGCAGCGACTGCGCCTTGAGCCGCTGCTGCCACAGCGGCGTGCGCTTGCCCGGGTAGGCGCGCGGGAGCAGCAGCGCGCGCGCCGCGTTCTCGCGGAAGCGCGCGCCGTAGAGCGCGGAGGCCGACAGCTCGCGCACGACCAGCTCCTCGACCTCGTCTGCCTCGACCAGCACCAGCTCGGCGCCGGGCGGCTCGTCCGCGTCGGGGAGGTGGACGACGATCCCGTCGTCGGACCAGATCGCGTCCGACTCGAGCCCGAACTCGTCGCGGATGCGCGCCGAGAGCGCCAGGCCCCAGGCGGCGTGCACACGCCCGCCGAAGGGCGAGAGCACGCACAGACGCCAGTCGCCGATCTCGTCGCGGAAGCGTTCGACCACGATCGTGCGGTCGGACGGCACGACGCGGGTGGCCTCACGCTGCTCGCGCAGGTAGGTGAGCAGGTTGCTCGCCGCGCGCTCGTCGAGGTCGTAGCCGCGCGCGAGCTCGGCGGGCTCCATGTCGATCGCCGTGCGTGCGAACTCGCCGATCGCCCGACCCAGCTCCATCGGGCGCCCGACGCCGTCCCCGCGCCAGAAGGGCACCGCGCCGGGAGCGCCGGGCGCGGGCGTGACGATCACGCGGTCGCGGGTGATCTCCTCGATCCGCCAGGCGGACGCGCCGAGCAGGAACGTCTGGCCCGGGCGCGCCTCGTAGACCATCTCCTCGTCGAGCTCGCCGACCCTGCGCCCGTCGGGCAGGTGCACCCCGTAGAGGCCGCGGTCGGGGATCGTGCCCGCGTTGGTGACCGCGAGCGCGAGCGAGCCCTTGCGCGCGCGCACGGTGTCCTGCACCCGGTCCCACACGATCCGCGGCCGCAGCTCGGAGAACTCCTCCGAGGGGTAGCGCCCGTCGAGCATGTCGAGCACCTGGTCGAGCAGCTCGCGCGAGAGGTCGGAGTAGGGGTGGGCGCGCCGGACGAGCTCGTGCAGCTCGCTCGCGCGCCACTCGGTGCCGCCGGCGGGCCGTTCCCTGGGGTCGTCCTGCGTCGATGGTGGCGGAGGTGCGGCGACCATCGCGACGATCTGCTGGGCGAGCACGTCGAGCGGGTTGCGCGGGATGACGGTCGTCTCGATCTCGCCGTCGCGCATCCGCCGCGCGACGACCGCGCACTCGAGCAGGTCGGCGCGGAACTTCGGAAAGATGCGGCCCTTGCTGACGTCTCCGACGTTGTGCCCCGCGCGCCCGATGCGCTGCAGGCCGGCGGTGCCCGACTTCGGCGACTCGACCTGCAGCACGAGATCGACCGCCCCCATGTCGATGCCCAGCTCCAGCGACGAGGTCGCGACCAGGCACGGCAGCTCGCCCGACTTGAGCAGGTCCTCGACGACCAGGCGCTCCTCGCGCGCGAGCGAGCCGTGGTGGGCACGGGCGACGAGAGTCTCGGTGCGGTGCTCGCCGGATCGGCGATCCGGCTGCGCTCCTCCCGCGGCGGCGGCGCACCACCCGCCGTCCTCCTCGGCCGCGAGGTCGTTGAGGCGCAGCGCGAGCCGCTCGGCGCCGCGACGGCTGTTGACGAAGACGATCGTCGAGGTGTGCTCGCGCACGAGCCGCAGCAGCTCGGGGTAGATCGCCGGCCAGATCGAGCGCCCGGCGCCGATGTCGGCCTGCCCATCGGGGAGGCCGATGCTCTCGCCGCTGCCCAGCCCCGTCCCGACGAGGTCGCCGCCGCCGGCCGCGGTGCCCTGGCCGCCGAAGCCGGCGTCGGTCACGTCGTGCGCGCCCGGCTCGCGCATGTCCTCCACGGGCACCTGGATGCGCAGGTCGAGCTCCTTGCGCCTGCCGGTGTCGACGACCCGGCAGTCGCGTCCGCCGCCGACGAGGAAGCGCCCGACCTCCTCGAGCGGGCGCTGCGTCGCCGACAGCCCGATCCGCTGCACGGAGTGCTCGGATGCGTGCTCGAGACGCTCGAGCGTCAGCGCGAGGTGCGCGCCGCGCTTGGTCTGGGCGACGGCGTGGATCTCGTCGACGATGCACCACTGCACCCCGCCGAGCATCTCCCGCGCGCGGGAGGTGAGCATCAGGTAGAGCGACTCCGGCGTCGTGATCAGCACGTCGGGCGGCCTGCGCAGCATCGCCGCGCGCTCCTTCTGCGGCGTGTCACCGGTGCGGATCGCGACGCTGATGTAACTGCGCGGCGTGCCCCCGTCGGGGGTCACTCCGCCAGCAGCGATCCCCTTCAGCGGCGCACGCAGGTTCTTCTCGACATCGTAGGAGAGCGCCTTCAGCGGGGACACGTAGACGAGCCGCGTGCGCCGCTGCCCCGCGTCGGCCGGGCTGGGCTTGGCGACGAGCCGGTCGAGCCCCCAGAGGAAGGCGGCGAGCGTCTTGCCCGAGCCGGTCGGCGCCGAGACGAGCACGTGCTCGCCGCCGGCGATCGCCGGCCACGCCTGCTCCTGGGCGGCCGTCGGGCCCGCGAAGGAGCGTGTGAACCAGTCGCGGACGGCCGGGGTGAAGGAGGCGAGCGGATCGGGGGCCACGGCTCTGCGAGGCTACTCGCGGCGCCACGGCGTCGACGGCGTCGACCGGCCGTATCGCTGGGGGGGGGCGGCCCATCGCTGCCATACGGCGCAGAAGTCCAGCACTTCGATTACATTGCGCGCGGAAGCGCTCGCCCCTTGGCCCGGCCACGCAACCTCAGGAGAACCCCGTCATGCACCCATCCGTCTCTCGGGCGCGCGTCGCGCGCCTGATGCTTCTTCCTCTCGGTGTCGCGGCCTTTGCGGCGGCCTCGGCGACCACCGCTGTGGCCGACGCGCCCAACGGCGTGCTGAAGGCTCAGAAGTCGGGGTTGTCGCAGGGTCGGATCGTCGGTGGTACGCAGATCCCGGTCACGGCGACGCCCTGGCAGGTGAAGGTCAACATCAGGCGTGCGGCCGGCGGCGACGGGAGCCTGTGCGGTGGCTCGATCATCAACGCGACCACCGTGGTGACGGCGGCGCACTGCGTAACCGACTCGGCGACCGTGCCCAACGCTGTCTCGCCGCCGGCGCTGATCAGCGTTGACGCGGGGAGCTCGCGGTACAGCCCGACCACCGGGGCGGCCGAGCCGCAGCCCGGTGACGCCCCGCAGAGGGTGGGGGTGAGCGTGAACCGTGTCCACCCCGGCTACCCTCGGAACCTGGACTCGAACGGCTCGGGGACCCTGGCCGACTTCGTCGACGATGTCGCGACTCTGACCCTCTCCAGCCCGCTTGACCTGTCGGGGCCGGCCAAGCAGCCGATTGCGCTCACTGCGCAGAACGTCGTCTCGCCGATCGGAGCGGGCGGCACCGTCGCCGGCTTCGGGCTTCAGAGCCAGGATCCGGCGATCCGCGATGGCAACCTCTTTGCGATCGACGAGACCGTCCAGGACGCCTCGGTCGGTCCGGTGGGACCGTTGAATGCCCTGTTCGTCGTCGGTGCCGCGCCGGCGGGCTCGTTCTGCTCGGGCGACAGCGGCGGCGCGCTGCAGCTCGGCGGTGCGATGCTGGGCATCGTGTCCAACAACGTCTCTTGCGACGCCGCGCAGTCCAACGTTTACACCAACGTCTCGGCGGCCGAGATCCAGATGTTCATCAACGGCAACGACTCGCCGCCGCAGGCTCCGCGAGGTGGCGAGAACGTTGAGCTCACCGTGCCGCGAGGGGCCACCACGCCGCCGCGGAGGGGCGACACGCTGACATGCTCGGCGGGGACATGGACCAACTCGCCCTTCTTCACCTACGCGTTCACCGACACCAAGACGAACAAGGTGCTCCAGCGCGGGGGCTCGACCAAGTTCAGGGTCACGGGCCGCTCCGACGCGCGCGCGACGATCAGCTGCCGCGCCGAAGCGGCCAACGCCGGTGGGGTCGGCCTCACTCCGCCGACGGGCACGACGGAGCCGGTGGTGGCGGCGCCGCGCGACCGTCTCTCGCTCGGGCTGAAGGCGAGCGCCGTCCGCTCGGCGCGGGGCGGGACGAAGCGCCGTGCGCGCGGGTCGGCCCCGGTTCGAGTCCGGCGCGGGCAGAGGGTCGTCTTCACGCTGGGGGTGCGCAACAGGCGCAACCGCGCCCAGACGAACGTCCGTCGGTGCATCAGGCTGTCGTCCCGCTTCACGCTGGTGAAGCGCGGCGGAGGCAAGGTCTCCGGCGGCAGGATCTGCTTCACGGCGCGTTCGCTCAAGCCGCGTAGCCTGGTGCGCCGGCGTGTCGTCGTGCGCATCGATCGCGACTCACGGACGGGCCGGCTGGTGACCCGTGCGGGAGCTCGCAGCAGACAGGGCGCGCGCGACTCGGCACGACGGACGCTGTTCGTGCGGGGCTCGGGGCTCCCTGTGCGGCCGAGGCCGCCGGGCGTAACCGGCTGAGCCAGTAGTTCGAGCACCCCGCCCGCCCGGCCGCGCGTCCTGCGCGGTGCGGGCGGGCGTGACAAGGAGCGCCTCGCCGAAGCCGAGGCCGTAGGGTCGCGATTCAGACCACGGCGAGGTACGTACCGCGCCGAGGCGCTCGTCCAGGCCAACTGACCGCGAGCGACCCGCGCTGGCGAACGCGTTGAGTACGACCCCCCCGCCGAGGCCTGTTCGTGACCCTCCCTCGGGGTGACGCTGAGGACC
This sequence comes from Thermoleophilaceae bacterium, assembly GCA_050999535.1. Taxonomy (GTDB): domain Bacteria; phylum Actinomycetota; class Thermoleophilia; order Solirubrobacterales; family Thermoleophilaceae; genus JAAYBF01. Next base: position 15,563 of record JBPCPD010000210.1, on the reverse strand, counting down.
GTGAAGGCATCGACCGACCCGTGCGCGCCGCCGTCACCGCGCTCGGCCACCAGACTGAGACGGGCCCAGGCGCAGCCATGGATCAGCGCCCGGTGATGCGCACCGGGGTGCCCGGGGGCAAGCGGCCGGCCATCCGGCGGATCGGCCCGTTGTCCACCCGGATGCACCCGTGGGAGGCCGCGGTGCCCAGTCCGGCCTGCGCGCGTGACTCGGGGCCCCGACCGTGGATGGCAACGCGCCCTGTGCCGCCGCCGAAGTTGTAGAGAACCTCTGAGAAGGCGGTCAGATGCAGTGCCCAGGGGCCCAGGAAGTCTTCGGGGTCCGAACGCCGCGCCTTCTCGTAGATCGCGAAGAGTCCCTGCGGGGTCGGCGTACGTGACGTACCCACGACCGCGCGGGTCCCTCTGACCAGACGTCCCGCCCGAAACACGGACACGGTGCGTGGCCTCAGACGCACCCGGACGAACCAGCCCGAGCGGCGGACGAGGGCCGCGTCGGCCGGAATCCATCCGGTGGTGCCGTTCGGCCGGACGGGTAGCTGGACCTCAAGCCACGGCCGACCGCGGGCATCCCGACGCGCGCCCAGCACCATGAGTCGGGTCGCGTTGCGTGAGTACAGCGATTCCGTCGAAACGCGCGACACCACCCGCCCGCGCCCCGGCGAGCGCCGCGCCTGCACGCGGTACAACACCTTGGCGACGTAGCCGCCCGCGGCCTGACGCGGGCGCACCGGACCGATCGTCGCGCCCGGCTCTCCCCTGACCTCGAGCGCGTCGAGAATCTCGGACTCCGATGTCCCCGATGCGGTGGCCGGGACCGCAGCGACCAACGCCACGAGCACTCCGGCGCCCACGCCACGCTTCGCGCCCACGCCGCGCCGATCACGGCCGGCAGCTCCACGCCTCCCCCGTCGTTCGCGACCAGCCACGCTCATCTACCGGGCACCCCGTGCTCGCCCGACGGCGGAACCTCGACTCAGATCGCAAGCGCTGGCACCCCCAACGCGGTGATGGTAGCGGCGGATGCCGCGCCACCCCACACTTGTGGTGGCCACGGGCGCCTCCTCCCCCGTAGACCCCTGAGCTCGATCAGGTCCCGGGCTGCGAGCCCTCCAAAGACTCGTCGTAGATCGACCCCATGACCGCCTCGCGGGCGCGGGCGCGGAAGTCCTCATCGTCGCGGCGTTCGCCTCGCGCCTCACGCCGCGTAACCCCCGAGACCTCTGCACTACGACAAGGAAACTGTCTGTCAGGCAAGGGCCTTGTCTCCCAGACACTTTTCGTCGTAGGGGACAGCGGATCGCTGCTGAAGGGACCTGGGAACGGGTCATCGAGCTGACGCTCACCCGTTCATTCGCGCGGCCGGTTGAGTCGTGGCGGGGTGGAGGGTAGGGTGAGCGTGGCAGAGGACCCAACCACGGTCGTATGAGGGGGAGATTGGTGAAAGTAGACAAGATTGCAGAGCAGGCAGGTCAGGTGGTCGAGTCGATCGTGGACTCGAACCTGAAGGCTCTCGGAGGGCGGTCCGGCCGCAAGCGCGGCATCCCGCGCCCGTTGCTGGGTCTGGTGGCGGTGGCCGGCGGCGCCGCGGCCTTCTACGCCCAGGCCGACGAGCAGCAGCGCGAGCAGGCGAGCAGGAAGATCAGCGAGCTCGCCGACCAGGTGCGCACACAGGTCGGCACGCTCACGGGCTGAGGCGCCACACCCCACGCGTGGGCGGGCGCCTCGACGAGGCATCGTCGCACCTGCCGAGCGGGGGTTTGGCGGACACATGCCATGAGGAGATGACGTGGAGATCTACGAGCCCGAGTCCAGGACCGGCGCGGAGACCATAAGACGCTACGGCGCGCTCGCCGACCGCGGCGGCGACCCCGCCGAGGCCGCGCAGGCGTGGACCGACGCCGGCTTCGACGACGCGATGACCGGCCGGTGGCTGGAGGCGCGCTGCTTCGACGCGGCCACGGCCCGCGCCCTCACCGACATGGACGTGACGCCGAGACAGGCGGCCAAGCGCACCCGTGACGGCGGCGACTACGCCGACACGATCGCCTACAAGGTCGCCGCCGGGGACCTCACGCCCCGCCAAGGCGTGGCCCGCTGCATGTCGAGCCGCTGATCCGAGCCGCGCGCACCAGCACCAGCTTCTCGGTCCGCGGCAGGCGCTTGATTCGCGCCTCCTCGCTCATCGCCTCGCCGCGCGAGCTCACCGTGACCGACCACGCGAGCTCCACCGGCTGGCGCGAGCGCGTGTAGCGGCTGGCAATGCCGGCCCGGTGCTGGCCGACGCGGCGGTCGAGGTCGGTCGTCCAGCCGCAGTACAGGCTGCCGTCGCCGCAGCGCAGCAGGTAGACGAACGCGTCCTGGGCCACGCGAGCAGGCTACGGCCCACGCTGGCCGGATGGCTGGCGCGAGGGGACCCCCGGGTAGGGTATGCCCCGACCATGGTCGCCAGCGCACACACCCTGCTCGCCATCTACCTCAACGACCACTTCGCCGGTTCGACCGCCGCGGTCGAGCTCGCGCGGCGCGCGCGTGCCGGCAACAAGGGCAGCGAGCTCGGCGGCCTGCTGCACCGGCTCGCGGGCGAGATCGAGGAGGACCGCAACACGCTCGCCGCGATCATGGAGGCCGTCGGCGCCAAGCGCGATCCGTTCAAGGCGCGGCTGGCGTGGGTCGGGGAGAAGGTCGGCCGGCTCAAGCTCAACGGCCAGCTCACCGGTCAGTCGCCGCTCAGCCGCGTGATCGAGCTCGAGGGCCTCGAGCTGGGGATCACCGGCAAGGTCTCGCTGTGGCGCGCCCTTTCCGAGCTGCAGGACTCGCGCCTGGCGGCCTTCGGCTTCGAGTCGCTCGCCGATCGTGCCCGTCGCCAGAGCGCGGAGCTCGAGCCGCACCGCGTCGCGGCCGGGCGTGACGCGTTCGCCGGCGCGGCCGGCTGAGAACCCGTTGCCGGTTCACGGGGGTTGGGCGGCACATCCGGGTGGGCCGGCCGCGCGCCCGGGTTGGACGGCACGCCCCACCCCGGGCGGGCGCTAGAAGCCCTCGGGGTGACGACCGACGTAACCGCGCCCGGAGCGGGGCTCATCCGACCAGCGGGTTCCGGTCTGCTTGCGCGCGCTGGTGTCGAAGCGCAGGCCCGCGACCATCATGTACGAGTGCCCGGAGTTGGCGCGGGTGGTGATCCACTCGCCGCGGCCGCTCTCGCCGAAGCTCGTGTAGCCACCCGAAGCCAGGGCGCCCTCCTGCAGGCCGGCCTTGCGCAGCGCGTAGCTCATCGAGCCCGAGCAGTCGTAGCCGTCGTCCTCGAGCTTCTCGCCATGTCCGCCGCCGTAGACGTAGGGGCTCTTCGCGATCTCGTTGCCGGCCGCGATCACCTCCTGGACCTCCTGCGGCGCGTCGGCGGGGGCGACGGCGAGGCCGTCGTCGGTGAGCGTCGCCTTCGAGCCGGGCGTCTCGGTCGGGGGGGCCTCCTCGGTCGGCAGCTCCTGCTCGGGCTCCGCGGCGGCCTGCTCGAGGACCTCGGCATCGGGCGGCGTGACCTTGCCGTCGACGCGCAGCTGCTCGTTGCCCTCGAAGGCACGCACGCGCTTGAGCGTATGGCGGCCGAACTGGCCGTCGACCGAGGTGCGGTAGCCGGCGCCGTTGAGGCTGCGCTGGAGCTCGCGCACGTCGGAGCCGCGGTCGCCGCGCTTCAGCGTCTCGTCACCGAGATCCGCGGAGGCGATGGCGGGCACGGTCAGCGGCAGGGCCGCGACCGACAGGGCGGCCAGCAGTGCCGCGCGCTTACGGGCGCAGCGGGGACGGTCTGACATGGAAGCTTGGTTCCCTTCTCTTTCTCACGCCTGCGGGGTTAGCTGTCGGGCGCGCGCGGAAAGAGCTGCGCGACGCCGGATCCCTGCTCAGGTCCGGCGATTGGCCCCCGGGGCCGCTGTGGCCCCAATGGTTCCCCCGTTCCCCGGGCGATCTGCGCACCAGGGACTCGGCTGGACTCTTGACGACAGCCGGGCACCATAGCGATGTCGCCGACGGAGCGCCGGGCGCTCTAGGGTCGAGCCGGTGAGGGCGCCCCTGCTCGTGATCTGGCTCGTGCTCTGCCTCGCCGCGATCGGCTGTGGCGGGGGCGACGGCGACGGCGACGGCGGCGGAGGTAGCGGCGGGAACAGTGGCGGTGGCGCCGGCGTGCCGCGCGAGGACGTCGAGCTCGGTGACCGTCCCATCCCCGAGGGGGCCACGAAGGTCGCGGCGCTCGGCGACTCGATCACGGCTGGCTCGCCGCTGTGGGATCCCGATCCGGCGATCCGCGCGACGCTCGCCAGCAGCGCCGACCGTGAGAGCCAGTACCAGTTCTGGGCCGCGCGCCGGCTTGACGACGTGGTCTTCCGCAACTGCGGCGCCTTCGGCGAGCGCACCGACGAGATCGCCGCGCGGCTGGAGGGCTGCGCGGAGGGCGCCGAGGTGCTGATCGTGCAGGGCGGGATCAACGACATCGCCCAGCGGCGCAGCGTGGCGAAGGCGGCCGCGAACCTGCGCGCGATGGTGCGCCGCGGGCGCCGGCTCGGCCTGCGCGTCGCGCTCGTCGAGGTGCTGCCGTGGACCAACGGCTACCCGCGCGCCGCCGAGCCGATCGACGAGCTCAACCGCCTGATCGGGGAGATCGGCGAGCAGCTCGACGTTCCCGTCTATCCGTGGTACCAGGCGCTCGAGGACCCGGACGCGCCTGGGCGCATGCGCGCGGACCTGACCGACGACGGCGACCATCCGTCGGTGGCGGGCTACCGGCGCCTGGCGCAGTCGGTGCGGCTGCCGTAGCGGGCTCCGCCGCGGCGGAGGGTCAACCGGCTGCCAGCGCCCGCGCTCGCGCCATCACCTCGTCGAGCATCGCCTCGGTCAGCCTGCCGGTGAAGGTGTTCTGCTGGCTGGGGTGGTAGCTGCCCAGCAGCACGCGACCGTCGGCGAGCTCGTGCTCGGCGCCGTGGCCGAACTTTGGCCGCGGCCGCGTGGCGCCAGCGGTCAGGCGCAGCGCGGCGTCCCAGCCGAAGCCGCCGAGGCAGAGGATCACGCGCACAGAGGACAGCAGCGCCAGCTCGCGCCGCGCGTACGGGAGGCAGTTGTCGCGCTCGGCCGGCAGCGGCTTATTGGCCGGCGGGGCACAGCGAACCGCGGCGGCGACGAAGGCCTCATGCAGGCGCAGGCCATCGTCGACGTGAACCGACTCCGCTTGGTTGGCGAACCCGGCGCGGTGCATCGCGGCGAAGAGCCAGTCCGCCGAGCGGTCGCCGGTGAACACGCGGCCGGTGCGGTTGCCGCCGTGGGCCGCGGGCGCGAGGCCGAGCACGTATACGCGCGCCTCGGGGTCGCCGAAGCCCGGAACGGGCCTCCCCCAGTACCGCTCGTCGCGGAAGGCCGCGCGCTTCTCGCGCGCGACGCGCTCGCGCCACTCGACCAGCCGCGGGCAGGCCCGGCAGGCGATGATCTCGGCCTCGAGCTCCGCGAGGCCGCTCACCGCACCGACGTCCTCACGCCTTGAGCTTGCGTCCGCTCGTGAACAGCCACTGGGCCCACAGGTAGGCAGCCACGGCGAGCGCCGCGGTCACCGCGAGCGAGAGCCAGATGCTGACGTCGCTCTCGCCGAGCAGCCCGAAGCGCATCGCCTGCACGAGGTAGAAGATCGGGTTGAAGTGCGACAGCTCCTCCCACGGGCTGGGCAGCAGCTCGATCGAATAGAAGGTCCCGCCGACGAACGCCAGCGGCAGGATCACGATGTTGGCGATGAAGCTCGACGAGTCCCAGCTCTCGGCATAGATCCCGACGACCGTGCCGAAGGCCGCGAACAGCACGAGCCCGAGCGCGACGATCGCGATCAGCGCCAGCGGGCGCTCGATCCCGACACCGGTCAGCGGGATGGCCAGCGCCAGCAGCCCGACCCCGATCAGGAACGCGCGGTAGACGCCGCCGACCACGAAGCCGAGCGTCATCTGCCATGGATGCATCGGCGACGAGAGAATGTCGTTGACGTAGCGGTCGAAGCGCGCCTGGAAGATCGTCGAGGCATTGTTGGCGAAGGCGGCCTGGACCATCGCCATCGCGATCAGTCCCGGCACGATGAACTGGTCGTACTCGACCGTGCCGACGTTGCGGATCCGGCCGCTGAGCGACAGGCCGAAGACGAGGATGAACAGCAGCGAGGAGACGATCGGCGCGAGCACGGTCTGGGTCCAGAGCTTGCTCACCCGCAGCGTCTCGCGACGGGCGAGCCACAGCAGTCCGGTGTAGCCGGTCATCCCGCCTGCATCGCCTTGACGTAGACGCCCGCGAGGCTGGTGGCCTCGTAGCGCTCGCGCAGGCCGTCGGCGCTGTCGCGGGCGATCAGCTTGCCACCGCGGATCAGCGCGATCTCCTCGCACAGCTCCTCGGCCTCCTCGAGGTAGTGCGTGGTGAGCAGGATCGTCGTGCCCTCCGCGTGCAACCGGCGGATGTAGCTCCACAGCTCCTGGCGCAGCTCGAAGTCCACGCCGGCGGTGGGCTCGTCGAGGATCAGCAGCCGCGGACGGTGCATCAGCGCGCGGGCGAGCAGCAGCCGGCGGCGCTGGCCGCCCGAGAGCTTGGGCGCGCGCACGTCGCGCTTGGCGCGCAGGTCGAACGCGTCGATCATCTCCTCGGCGCGCTCCTGCGCCTCCCCGCGGGCCATGCCGAAGTAGCCGCCGTGGTAGGTCAGCGTCTCGCGCACCGACAGGAAGCGGTCGAGGTTGATGTCCTGCTCGGCGAGCCCGATCCAGCTTCGCGCGCGCAGCGAGGTGATCGGCTCGCCGAAGACGCGGACCTCGCCGGCGGTGACCCGGATCAGGTTGCAGATCGCGCTGATCGCAGTCGTCTTGCCGGCGCCATTGGGGCCGAGCAGGCCGAAGAAGGCGCCGTCGTGGACCTCGAGATCGAAGTCCTCGACGGCGAGCGTGCCGTCGTCGTAGCGCTTGGTCAGGCCGCGCAGCTCCAAGGCCGGTGGGTCTTCTCGGTACACGCCCGTCGAGACTACTTACGAGGCGTGAGCGCCTCTGGGCCAGGGATGGAGCCTCGAGATTCTCCCTGGCTCGTTGGGTCACGGTGCTCGACCGTGGCGATCTCGGGCTGCGTCCTTCATGCTGTCGACATGGAAGGGCCAAGCAGCTCCGAAGCAGCGTGAGTGGATCCAGGCCGTGAGCCGCCTCCTCGAGCTAAGTGGCGCATGGTCTTCCCAGCGTGGGCCGGTCACGACTACGCAAGTTCACGGGGCTCGGCCCGAGTAAGCGCGGTGAACGTGAGCACACACGGCGACGCTACGAGGAGGGAGCCCAGCGAGACCGGCGCAGACGACGCGGCCGGCGATGGGCTGACCCGCATCGAGGCGGAGGAACACAGGAGGTTCTTGCACCTGGCCGACGCGCGCACGAGGTACGCGATACAAGAGGCCCGGTTCGAAGCGCTGCGACGTGGCTGGCGCTGAGGCTGGATCACTACCGATCACATGGACGGCGAGCGTCTGTCGATCTGGGTCGCGAACGCGCACGGCTACAGGTTGGCGCTGAGCGGCGGTGTGCGGAACGCCCCGGTGGGGACGGAGTACGACGAGACCCAAGGCTACGACTGGCAGGCTGCGCTCGACAGGGCGTATCTGAGCGCGCTCGAAGCCGAGCGGCGACACGAAGCGCTCCGCCAGTGACAAGACTACGCCGCGCGTGGACCGCGCTCGGGGGAGCCGTCGCCGTTCCCGTTCCTGCGCCACGGCGGGAGCATCGGCCCCCAAGGAACCGCTGGCTGGAAAGCAGCGTGCGTGAGAAGTGTGGCTTGAGTCGCCGCGAGGGTCACCGGCGTGAGCCTGAACTGGTGAATCGAGCGCACTGACGCCCGCTCAGGCGACGTGTGCGATGCGGGTCTGAATCGTCGTCACGATCCTCTCGATCACAGGGCCATGCCAACCTTCTTTCCGTGCCCGGTCTCGCAGGCTGTCGGCGTGTTCGACGACCGCTGCCGCCAGCCGCCGGCGCACAGCCTCGAAGCCGGCCGGCGCGAGGCCGAGGTCGTGGGCGAGGTCGAGCCAGTCGCCGGTGCCGATCGCGGCCGGATGGCGCTCCTCACCGATCGCGAGCGCGAGCTCGGTGCTGAGCTCGGGGTACGCGGCCGTCGAGACGATGTCGTAGAGCGGGGCCAGTCGCACGCCGCCTGGCACGTGAAGCAGCGAGACGTTCTTGGCATGGGCATCGGCGTTACCCACGAGGAAGTGGAAGACCGCTGCCTGCGCGGCGGCGAGCCGGTCGAACCCGGGTTGCACCGAGTGCCTGTCGAGGACTTTCGCGAGCGCGCCGTAGGAGGGTTGGCTCCACCCCGGCAGCTGGTACTTGAAGTCCGGTGTCAGTCCGAGTGCCTGGCAGAGATCCTCCTGGTGGAGACGTCGCGGTCGGTTCTCCGAAGGATCACGGTCAAAGCGCGTGACGACGAGGCATGGGCGCCCGGCGGCTGAGATCAGCTCGACCTCCGCGGCACGGAGCCCGCAGCGCTCCGCGAGGCGCATGCAGAAGTACTCGTTCGTAGCGATCTCTGGGTAGGTCGCGTCACGCGAGTCGGGCTTGAGGATGTGCGTGCTCGGCATGCCGTTCAGCGGCTCGCCGAACCGACCGCCACGATCTCGGCTCAGGACTGCCTTGCGTTGCACGCCCGCCAGGCTGAGCCGGGCGCGGCCGTCTTCCGTACGCAGACCAAGCGGGCGGTCACGCAGGTGCTCGACGAGATCGTCGAGTCCCTCGGCGTCCATCCAGCGCGTGCTCGGCGGGTCGGACATCCGCTTGGCGTCCGCGATCTGAAGAGCGCCCGCGCAGTCGCGTCCCAGCGCGGAGAGGAGCCCGTAGGAGTCGCCACTGGCGATCCTCAACCGTGCGGCGATCTCCTCGCGCAGGGTCCCTTCCGGAAGCAGCGCTTCGAAGAACGGGCGGGCTTCGGCGGGTGTGAAGGACTTCTGGGTGGTCGGCAGGGAGATCGAGATCGGACGCGCGTCGTCCACGTACTCGAACCCGTACTCACGCGATCGCTCGTCGACGAGCTGGAGCCTTCCGACCAGCGCTCGATCCCAGTAGACCCCGAGACTCACGTATCGGCTCGGGACCGGATCGATACCTCCAGCCCAAGTGCCGCGAGGACGCGCACGACGATGTCGAATCGAACCGTGGCCTCGCCCTGCTCAACGCGGTGCACCGAGCGCACGGCTACGTCGGCGATCGTGGCCAGCGTCCGCTGGTCCAGCCCCTGGCGCTTGCGCTCAGCCCTTACGCGAGCTGCGATCTCCTGAGGTGTCGATGGGTGTACTGAGATATGCGCGATCTCGCATAGCGTAGCGCGTGGGACCCGTCGGACCTAAAATACGCGCACACGCGCATAACTTGGGCCCACAGAGCTGAGAGGTAGAAATCTGCGCGATTGCGCATATGTCAGCCGAGCGCGCGGCCGTACTGGCGCTCGTAGTACGCGCGGTACTCCCCGGAGCGGATCGGCTCCCACCACCACTCGTTGTCGCGGTACCAGTCAACCGTGGTCTCGAGGCCTTCGGCGAAATGGACGCGGGGCTCCCAGCCCAGCGTGCGGACGCGGTCGGAGGAGAGCGAGTAGCGGCGGTCGTGGCCGGGGCGGTCGGTGACGTGCTCGATCTTCGAGCGGTGGCCGGTGAGGTCGAGGATGCGGTCGACGACCTCGAGGTTCTCGCACTCGTCGGGGCCGCCGACGTTGTAGGCGCGTCCGGGCTCGCCGCGCTCGAGCACCGTGTGGATCGCCGCGGCGAAGTCCTCGACGTAGAGCCAGTTGCGGACCTGGCTGCCGTCGCCGTAGACGGGGAGGGGGTCTCCGGCGAGCGCGTTGAGGGTGCAGAGCGGGATCAGCTTCTCGGGATACTGGCGCGGCCCGTAGTTGTTCGACCCGCGGCAGATCACCGCATCGAGGCCGTAGGTGTGGGCGTGGGCGGAGACGAGCAGGTCCCCGGCGGCCTTGGTCGCCGAGTAGGGCGAGGAGGGATCGAGCGGGGAGTCCTCGGTGAACGAGCCCGAGTCGATCGAGCCGTAGACCTCGTCGGTGGAGACTTGGAGGTAGCGCGCGACCCCCAACTCGCGGGCGGCGTCGAGCAGCACGCTCGTCCCGATCACGTGGGTCTGGGCGAAGACGTCCTGGTCGGCGATCGAGCGGTCGACGTGCGACTCGGCGGCGAAGTTGAGGACGGCGTCGGCGCCCTCCATCGCGGCGCGCGCGGCATCGGGGTCCTCGATCGCGCCCTCGCGGAAATCGACGCCGGCGCCGTCGAGGTTCTCGCGCCGGCCGGCGTAGGTGAGCTTGTCGAGCACGGTCACCTCGTTCCCGTGCGCCACCGCCAGCCGGGCGTAGGTCGAGCCGATGAACCCGGCCGCGCCGGTGACCAGCAGCTTCACGTGGCCTCGGCGAGGTAGGCGTCGAGGCCCTCGCTCCAGACCGGGAGCTGGATCGCGTCACGCGACTCGGAGCCCAGCACGGAGTAGGCTGGGCGAGCAGCGGGCCGGGCGAGTTCCGCCGTGCTTGTCGAGAGCACGCGGCAGGAGATGTCCGCCCGGGCGAAGATCGCCACCGCGAAGTCGTACCAAGAGCAGGCTCCGTAGGCGGCCATGTGGTGGATCCCGTAGACGTGGGAGTCGAGCATCCGCACGAGCCCCTCGGCGAGGTGGACGGTGTAGGTCGGGGCGCCGACCTGGTCGCGCACGACGACGACCTCGTCGCGCTCGGCGCCGAGGCGCAGCATGGTCGCGACGAAGTTCGGCCCGTAGGTCCCGAACAGCCACGAGCTGCGCACGATGTGGTGGCGAGGGTTGGCCGCCGCGGTCTCGGTCTCGCCGGCGAGCTTGGAGGCGCCGTAGGCCGAGCGCGGCCCCGTCAGGTCGGACTCGACGTAGGGCTTGCCCTTGGTCCCGTCGAAGACGTAGTCGCTCGAGACGTAGACCACCGCGGCGCCGGCGCCGGCGGCCCCCGCGGCGACGTTGCGCGCGCCCTCGCCGTTGACGAGCAGGGCGGCGTCGCGCTCGCTCTCGGCGCCGTCGACGTCGGTGTAGGCGGCGCAGTTGATCACCGCGTGGGGGTGGGCCCGCTCGACCGCAGCGGTCACCGCGCGCGCATCGGTGACATCGAGGGCCCGGCGGTCGAGCGCCACGACCTCGTGGTTGGCGGTCTCCGCGGCCCGCACGACGTCGCGGCCGAGCATCCCGGCTGCGCCGCAGACCAGAACCTTCACCCCGGAAGCAATAACAGCACTAGGATGCGCGGCGTGCTCAGGGGTAAGTTGTCGCGGACCTTCGCCATGATGGCGCTCGCACTCCCGAGTCCGCTGATCATGGGTGACTTCCCCGACCCTTCGGTGATCTTCGCCGAGGGCGAGCACGTCGCGGTGACCACCGGTGGAGGCTGGGCGCCGACGATGCGCGTGCTGCGCTCGCCCGACCTCACCAACTGGCGCCTCTCGGGCGACGTCCTCCAGCGCCGCCCCAAATGGGCGAAGTCGAGCTTCTGGGCGCCGGAGATCACGCGCCTGGCCAGCGGCGGCTACGCGGTCTACTACAGCGCGGCGCACCGGCGCGAGAAGAAGGGCTACTGCCTCGGCGTGGCCACCGCTCCGAGCACGGAAGGACCGTGGCGCGACCTCGGGCGCCCGCTGCGCTGCGGGCGCTACGGGCTGATCGACTCCTATCCGATCCGCGACGAGCAGGACCGCCTGCACCTGGTCTACAAGTCCGACGGCAACGCCTTCGGCAAGCCGACCCCGATCTATGCCCAGCGGATGCGAGAGGACGGGCGGCGGCTGTTCGGCCCCGCCAAGGAGCTGCTGCGCAACAGCCCGAAGACCTGGGAGCGCAAGGTCATCGAGGCCCCGCACGTCTACTTCCGTCCCGAGGACGGCTACTTCTACATGCTCTACTCGGGCGCTCTGTGCTGCTCGAAGCGGTGCGCGTATGGGATCGGCGTCGCGCGGTCGAAGACGCTCCTCGGGCGCTGGCGCAAGTTCGACGGCAACCCGATCGTCAAGGGCGGTAACGGCTGGCGCTGCCCGGGCCACGCGACGATCGCCGACGGCGGGCCCGACGGCCCGATCGCGCTCTACCATGCCTATCGCGCCGGGGCGGACCGGATCGCCGGCCGCCAGCTGCTCGCGGCGCCGATCACCTTCCGCTCCGACGGCTGGCCGATGATCGGCGACGGGCGCCCGCCGGTCGCGGGAGCGGGCGCGCCGGGCATCGCCTTCTCGGACGACTTCTCCTCACGCCGGCTCGCGCTCGACTGGGAGCGCCCACTCGAGGATGCGCCGAGCGCGCGCAGCGGCAAAGGCCTGCGCCTGACGGCGTCGCGCGCGGCGAGCAGGCGGCCCGACGCGGCGGTGCTCTCGCGCCGGGTCGGCGACTCCCGTTACGACGCGACCGCCGTGATCGACCGCGGCGCGCTGCGCGGACCGACCACCGCCGGCGTGTCGGCATGGCGCAATCCCAACGAGTCGATCTCGATCGCCGTCGGTCGCGGTGAGACCACCGTGTGGCGGCGCTTCGCAGGGCGCGCGCGGGCGCTGGGAACCGTCCCGACGCCGGCCGCCGGTGCGGTGCACGTGCGCATGGTGGCCCGCGGGCTGCGATTCGCCTTCGACGTCAGTCGCGACGGCACCAACTGGCGCCGTGTGGCACCCGCCTCGCGGCTGGCCTTCGACGACTCGATGCGCCTGGCGCTGATCGCCGGCGGCCGGCCGGGTGCCAGTGCGCGCTTCATCTCGGCGGCGCTGGCCCCAGCGGGCTGAGCGCCGACTGGGCGGTGAGGCGGTTACCCGGTCCGCGCCGCGCTCGCGGCTCCGCCCCAGCGGCGCCCGGACCCGCATGCCTCTCCCAAGGCCCCTCTGCGCTACGACAAGAAATCTGTCTCACAGACAGAGTCCTTGTCGTAGAGGAGAGGCCGCCCGGTGGGTACTCCCCCGGCCGCCGAAGTGAAATCCCGGGCCGTCTTGGTAACGACTCCCGATCGACTCGTGACGATTCGGGCACATGACGGGTCGAGCCGCCCCGCCCGTGCGTCTCGACCGCGGCTGGTCGTTGAGCGACCTCGCCGAACGTGTACGCAAGCCCGAGGGCGGCGCCTACACCGGCGGCTACTTCTCCCGCTGGAGCGCGGCTGGGCGAGCGCGCCGCTCTACGTCTACCTGGCGATCGCAGAGACGCTCGCCGCTCCATGCGCTGTCCTCTGACCTCGGACGCGAGGACGACGACCACTTCGAGGAGGAGTCCTGACCGTCGCTCAGACGATCGCGATCTCGCTGTTGTCGCCGACGACAAAGCGGTGCGCGCGCGGCAGCGCCGGCCCGCGGCCGATGCGCGAGTTGCGTCCGATCAGGCTCGCCTCGATGCGGTGGTCGAGGTCGCGGACCTCGGAGCCCTCCAGCACGATCGAGTGCTCCAGTTCGGCGCGCTCGATCGTGACGCCGGCGCCGATCGCCGTGTAGGGGCCGATGTAGGCGTCGACGATCCGAGCGCCGGCGCCGATCACGGCCGGCCCGCGGACGGTCGCGCGCTCGAGCAGCGCGCCCTTCTCCACCACCACGCGACCCTCGACGCGCGATTCCACGAGCTCCCCGTCGAGACGCTCCTCGAGCTCGTCGAGGATCAGCCGGTTGGCCTCGAGCATGTCTTGGACCTGGCCGGTGTCCTTCCACCAGCCGTGGACGATGTGCGGGTCGACGCGGCTGCCGCCGTCGACGAGCGCCTGGATGGCGTCGGTGATCTCCAGCTCGCCGCGCGCCGAGGGCTCGATCGAGCGCGCCGCCGCGAGGATCGCCGACGTGAACATGTAGACCCCCACCAGCGCCAGGTCGGTCTTGGGCGCGGCCGGCTTCTCGACCAGCCGCGAAACACGGCCGTCCTCCAGCTCGGCGACGCCGTAGTGCTCCGGGTCGGGCACCGGCGTGAGCAGGATCAGCGCATCGGGCGCCTCGCTGCGGAAGGTCTCGACGAGCTCGACGATGCCATGGCGCAGCAGGTTGTCGCCGAGGTACATCACGAACGGCTCGTCGCCGAGGAACTGCTGGGCGGTCAGCATCGCGTGCGCGAGGCCGAGCGGCTCGGCCTGATCGACGTAGGTGATCGACACCCCGAAGCGTGAGCCGTCGCCGGCGGCCGCGCGGATCTCGTCGCCGGTCTCGGGCGCGACGATGATGCCGACTTCGGTGATCCCCGCGGCCGCCATCGCCTCGATGCCATAGAAGAGCACCGGCTTGTTGGCGACGGGCACGAGCTGCTTGGCGCTCGTATGGGTCAGCGGGCGCAGCCGCGTGCCCTTGCCGCCGGAGAGGATCAGCCCCTTCACCGGTACGTGCCGCCGAGCTTGTGGTGGTCCCAGGTCATGCGGAGCTGGTCGTGGCGGGATGCCATTCAGCGATGCGCGCGCCCCGCGGGCGCGACCGCGGGCGCGAGCGTCTCGGCCGCGGCGAACACGGCCTGGCGGGCCGCCTCGGGCTCGAGCACCGCCGCATCGCCGGCCTCCTTGAGGATCTCGCGGGCGAGGTAGTCGTGGCCGCCGAAGGGCAGCTCGATGATCACCGCGCCGTCGGTGAGGTCCTCGACCACGCGCCGGCCCTCGCGGGCCCAGCGCGCGCGGTCGGGCGAGACCCAGACGCGCGCGGTCTCCGAGGTCGGCACCTCGCCGGTCGTCGGCCAACCGCGGATGTCGGGCTCGACGCCGTCGCGCGGCTCGAAGGGCTCGTCGAGCACCGTCGCCGAGCGGATGCGGTCGAGGCGAAACGAACGCGCGGCGTCCTTGGCGGGCTCAAAGGAGTGCACATACCAGCCTTCGGGGCCGTTGAGCAGCTGGTAGGCCTCGATCGTGCGGCGGGTGAACTCGTCCTCGTTCTCCTTGTAGTGCTCGATGTCGAGCAGCTTGCGCTCCGTGATCGCGGTCGAGACCACGCGGGCGATCTCGGAGTCGTCGCCCTTGGCGGTGGTGATCTGGAGGCCGTCAGTGGCGGGGTCGCGGCCGAGCGCCTCGACGATCTTCTCGCGCGCGGTGGCGAGCGACCCCTCGGGCAGGTGCTCGCCAACGAGGTCGATGGCCGCGACGAGCGCCTTCGCCTCGAGCGGCAGCAGTCGCGCCGGCCGCGCGAAGTTGTCGCCGTAGGGCTCGGGATCGACCTCGACGGTGCCACCCTGAATCTCCGCGTAGAGGACGTAGCTGCCGCCACCGAAGTTGACGACGTTGAGCACGTCGATGTCCTGGCGCAGCTCGGCCTCGGAGACCTGCAGCGTCGCGCGCAGCTCGCGCAGCTCGAGCTTGCCGCCGAGCCGGGCGGCCTCGATCAGGATCTGAGCGAGCGTGACCAGCCTGGCGAAGCGCTCGGGCCGGATCGCCGGCTCGCGGTCGGCTGGTCCGTCAGGCGAGCGGCGCTCTGGCGGGCGCTGGGTCACGGGCGCGAGGTCGGGCGCGCTCTCGTGGCGCTCCACCACCAGCGCCGCCCGCGCCGCGGCCTCCTCCACCAGTGCCTCGGGAGCGAGCACGCGCGCCCGCTCGCCC
>JBPCPD010000139.1:0-4656 GCA_050999535.1 Thermoleophilaceae bacterium | reverse complement strand
GGCGACCTCGGCGACAAGGGCGGCCCGGAGAGCACCGCAGCGGAGCCGGACCCGGGCTTGGAGCACCGCGGCTCCGGGCCGACCTACCCGGAGTCCAGCGCCCTCCCCGACGCCGACGCCCCCGTCCCGCGGCGTCCGGCGCGCCTCGCGGCGACCCTCACGGCCGCGACCACCGACCTCCGTGCCGCGATCGACCGCTGGCGCGACGAGGGCGACCCGGCCCGCGCCGGCCCCCCGCGCGACGTGACGCTGCTCGGCCTCCACCAGCAGCGGATCCACCTCGTGCTGGGCGCCCGGCCGCGACTTGCCCGCTCTACGCTGGCGCGCCTGCGCGGGAGCGTTGGCGCCGAGGCGCGCGACGTGCTCGTCGTGCGGCGCGCACTGCGGCGCCTCAACCCGCCGACGCGCAAGGTGAGCTTCCGCACCGGCCGCGCGCTGCCCGCCGACGGCCTGCGACGCCTCTACGAGCGCGCCGAGCGGCGCTTTGGCGTCGACTGGCGGCTGCTGGCATCCGTCAACCTCGTCGAGACCGGCTTCAACCGCATCCGCAGCAACAGCAGCGCCGGCGCTCAGGGTCCGATGCAGTTCATCCCCTCGACCTGGGAGGCCTACGGCTTGGGCGGCGACATCCGCGACCCGCGCGACGCGATCATGGGCGCGGCCAACTACCTCAGCGCCTCCGGCGCGCCCCGCGACGAGCGCGCGGCACTGCTCGCCTACAACCCCTCCACCGACTACGTCAACTCGGTGCGCGCCCACGCCCGCTCGATGCGCCGCGACGTGCGCGCCTACTACGGCCTCTACAGCTGGCAGATCTTCGTCCGCACGCCGTCCGGCTCGCGCCAGCTGACCGGCCCGGGCCGCGATCCCGTCCCGCGCGGCTGATCCTGGATCCAGGCTGTGCGCTACCGCGTCGCGGCCGCGCGCCGGACCGCCAGCTGGAGGCCATGACGTCGAAGTGGTCCCAGATCGACGCCCAGAAGCCCTCTACGTCATCGACCGACCAGCGCCAGAGCCCGTGGCAGTCGGCGGCCTCGACGCCGCGATCGGCGGCCAGCCAGCGCATGCAGCGCGCCATCGAGGTGCGCGCCACGAGCGCCCGACCCGGCTCCCAGAGGAGCGGCGGTGCGTCGCTCATCGTGCCCTGTGCCTACTCCGCCGCCCCCGTCCTGCGGCGAGTACCCGCCGCCAGCTTCGCGGCGGCCCCTCGGGGGCCGGGGTCGGGCGCGAGGCCCGAGCGCTTGTCGAGCTCGGCGAGCGCGGCGCGCAGATCGTCGGCGATGGCGCCCAGATCGGCCTCCGCCCCCTCGTCGGCCGCCTTGGCGGCCGCTCGAGCCGCACGTTTGCGCACGCCGCCGGACCGCAGCGTCGCGTAGAGATCCTCGTCGAGCTTGGGCATCGCTTCCTCCTGAATCGGTGCTGTGGGGGTACCCATCCGCGTAGGCGCGTCAATCCTAGCCTCCTGCCCTACGCTGGGACTCGATGCAGCTCCGACGCAGCAGCGCCCTTGCCACCACCGCCTGCCTGACCGCCCTCGGGCTCGCCGCGATAACCGGCGCGCAGGGCTCGGCCGCCGACCCCGAGCCGCGCGCCGCGCAGGCCGGCGCCCCGCGCGTGAGCACGGTCGCGGGCGGCCTCGACATCCCGTGGGACATCGCCTTCCTGCCCGACGGCCGCGCGCTGGTGACCGAGCGCCCGGGACGGGTGCGGGTCCTCAGCCGGGCCGGCGACATCCAACGCGCGCCCGCGGCGCGCGTGCCGGTGTCCGCTCGCGGTGAGGGTGGCCTGCTGGGAGTTGCGCCCGACCCGCGCTTCGGGCGCGGCAACAGCTTCGTCTACCTCTACTACACGACGGCCCGGGGCATGGAGGTCGCGCGCTACCGCATGCGCGGCGCCCGGCTGCGCCGCGACAAGGTGATCCTGCGCCGGATCGCCGCCGGCAACATCCACGACTCAGGGCGCATCCACTTCGGCCCCGACGGCAAGCTCTACATCGCCACCGGCGACGCGGGCGTTCCGAGCCTCGCCCAGCGGCCGCGCTCGCGTAACGGCAAGTTCCTGCGCATGGCGCCACGCAGCTTCCGCGGTCGCGGTGGCCGCGCCGAGATCATCTCGCGCGGGCACCGTAACCCGCAGGGCTTCGACTGGCAGCCCGGCACGCGCCGGCTGGTCGCCACCGAGCACGGTCCCGACAGCTTCGACGAGGTCAACGTGATCCGGCGGGGGCGCAACTATGGCTGGCCGGTGGTCAGCGGCCGCGACCACGGCCGCTTCCGCGCCCCGATCGCGCTGTTCGACCCCTCTCTCGCCCCTTCGGGCGCGACCTTTGTCACCCGCCGCGGCTCGGCGTGGACTGGCGACTACCTGTTCGCAAACCTCGTCGGCGAGCAGCTGCGGCGGCTGGTGATCTCGCGCTCGGGGCGGGTCGTGCGCCAGCAGGTCCTGTTTCGCAACCGCTTCGGCCGGCTGCGAACGGTCGTCGAGGCACCCGATGGATCGCTCTACGTGCTGACCAGCAACCGCGACGGCCGTGGCTCGCCGACGAGCGCCGACGACCGCATCCTGCGCGTGGTGCCGCCGCGCGGCTGACGAGACACGCCGCGCGGCTGTCGGGCTCGGGACCTCGCCTGACGAGCGAAAACCAACCTGGCAAGGAAGAGGTGGCCGCCGTGTGCTCCGCACACGAGGCCGCCGATGACACCGCCAAGCGCCGGTTTGCAGCCGTCAGACGAGTTCCCGGCGCTTCTCGGCGACGATCGCCACGTAGTGCAGCGGGTTGCCGGCGAGCGATAGGCGGTGGCGGTAGCGCCGCTCGCCCTTGAGCTCGATCGACCCGTCCTCCAGCGCCTCCTCGATCATGCTCTGGAAGCCGCTCTTGTCGCCATCGTCGATGAACCGCTCCTTGATGTTGAACACGATCCGTCCGCCGAGCTCGACCGCGTTGTAGGCGGTTGCGAACGCCTCCGGCGGAATGTCGCCGAAGCCCAGCGCCGCGACGGTGACCAAGCAGTTGAAGCGTGACTCGTCCAGCGAGCGCTGCTCCTTGGCGGTCAGGTCGGTGAGGTCGGCGACGAGGTAGTCGTCGTAGATGCCGGGCCGGTCGCGCTTGGCGGCCTCGGCGGCCTCGGCGATGATATCGACGCCGACGATCGCCTCGACTCCCAGCTTCGTCAGCTCCTCGCCGACGATCCCGTTGCCCGCGCCCACGTCGAGGACGCGCAGGTCACGCGGGTCGATCCCGCTGGCGGCGAGGTCCTTCGACAGCAGCGAGCAGACCGTACGCGGCGAGTCGCACTTCAGGTGGTCGTAGAAGATCTGCTCGTAGAGCCCGGGGATCTCGTACAGCTCGTGGTAGTCGTGGAAGCGGATCCGGCGGCGCTCGCCGTCGATCTCGATCTCACACCACTCCTCGTCCTGGGTGTAGCCATCCTTGGTCTGCGGGAACGTGAGCTCGTAGCCCTGCTCCGCAACGGCGACTCTGGTGCCGGGGTGGTCCTGTTTCACCGGCGCCTCCTTTCGGTCATGACAATGAACACAAGCCTGTGATCACGATCACTCACCGAATCCGACGCGAATGTCGGCCGGCCGGCGCCCTGTGCTACTGCACTCGCGGGCGGGCACCCGATCGTTGCGTCGCCGGCTGCGGCCCCTCCCGCTGTTGGAAGCGCTCCTGCAACTCAACGAGATCCAGATCCCCTTCGAGGAAGGATCCCACCAGGTAGAAGGCGCCGGCTCCTGCAAGACATAATACCGCGTATCCGAAGTTGAAGCCGATCCAAGCTGCGGCGAAGGCGAATCCGAGCAGGGCGGCGACGTGTTTGATGCTGATCATGAGAGCTCCCTCTGTTGCTTGGGTTCGAAGCCGATCAGGGTGACGTTGACCGGCAGCGGCGGCAGGTCGTGGCGCTCGAGCGACTCGCGCGCACGACGCTGGACGTCGCGCAGCAGGTCGGGCACCTCACGCGGGCGCGAGACGCTCACCTCGAGCGTCACGTCCTCGGTTGCGTAGCGCCCGCGGGCCGAGTGCACGGCCCGCTGGCCCAGTGCCGCGGACTCCACGCAACGCTCGATCGCGCGCGGGCTGATCTCGGTCACGCCGCGATCGCCGGTGGCGAGCCGCAGGTCGCCGCGCGCGAGGTACGGACGCGGCAGCTCCTTGATCGCGAGGAAGCCGAAGAGCAGGAACGCCACGAGGCCGCAGATGCCGGCGATCAGGCGCACCCGCGCGTCGATGTCGCCCGCCGCGATGCCGGCGAGCGAGTCGTAGGCGGACCCGTAGAGGCTGATCGAGTTGATCGTCTCCGGTGAGGCCTTCAGCGCGAGCGCCAGCAGCATCGCGCCGTAGTAGACGAGCATCAGCGCCAGCAGCACGAGCACGAGCTTGCCGAGCAGGTTCAGCGGGGAGGTCCGCGCGCGCAGGCGCCGGCGCAGCATGGTCTACTGAACCCGCCTTCCGGCCTTGCCGAGCTCGGGCTCGATCTTCGCCGAGAGACCGAACGCGCCGGTCAGCGGCTCGAGCGAGCGCTGCGTGTCCGTGCGCACCCGAGCGGGCTCGGCCGTGCGCGGATGCGAGGCCTTGACGCGCAGCTTGCCGCCGCACGCGCGGCGCCTGGGTCGCACCTTGACCCTCGTGGGGGTCACGCCAAAGGTCCGTCG
>JBPCPD010000136.1:0-5293 GCA_050999535.1 Thermoleophilaceae bacterium | reverse complement strand
GAGCAGCACCGCGGCCGGCGGGGTCACCTCGCGCGCGAGGTCCGCCCCCGCCATCGGCGGCTCGGCGGCGACGCGCTCGCGCGCCCGGCCCTCGTCGACCTGCGCGGGAAAGACGCCGCCGCGCATCGCGCCGCGGTCGCGCAGATGGCGCACCAGCGCCCGCGTGTCGACGCCCGTCAGCGCGGGGATGCCGCAGTCGGCGAGCCAGGTCAGCCAGCCGCCCTCGGCGTGAGGTGCGTCCTCGCGGTCGACTCCCTCGCGCATGATGACCGCCCGCGCGTGGATGGAGTCGGACTCCATGTGATCGCCCGCCACGCCGTAGTTGCCGACCATCGGATAGGTGAAGACGACGATCTGGCCGCGGTAGCTGGGATCGGTCACGGCTTCCTGGTAGCCCGACATCGAGGTCGTGAAGACGACCTCGCCGGTGGCCGAAGCGGATGCGAGCGATTCGGCATCCGTGCCAAATTCCGAAGCGGATGCGAGCGATTCGGCATCCGTGCCAAATCGCTCGAGGGCGCCGGCCGCCTCGCCGTCGAAGCGCGTGCCGTCCTCGAGCAGCAGGTAGGCGGCCGACGTCACGCCACCGCCCCGATCGCGAAGCTGCGCTCGCGGAAGGCCACGGCCCCGTCGGCGACGGTCATCCGCACGCGACCCGTGAGCCGCCGGCCGGCGAAGGCGCAGTTGGACGAGCGGCTCTCGTAGCCGCCCTCGCCCACCTCCCACTCGGCGGCGAGGTCCACCAGGCAGATGTCGGCGGGTGCGCCGGGCGTGATGGCCGGCACGCGCAGCCCGAACGGCTCGCCACCGGAGGTCATGCGCTCGACGAGCAGATCGAGGCCGATCACACCGGGCAGGACGAGCTCGGAGTGCAGCGCGGCGAATGCCGTCTCGAGGCCGGTCACTCCCATCGGGGCGGGCTCGAAGGGCTGCTCCTTCTCCTCGCACGCGTGCGGGGCATGGTCGGTCGCGACGCAGCTCAGCACGCCGCTGCGCAGGCCCTCGATCAGGGCGAGGCGATCGGCCTCGCAGCGCAGCGGCGGGTTCATCTTGCGGTTGGTGTCGAGCGCGCGCACGTCCTCGTCGGTCAGCAGCAGGTGATGCGGCGTCGCCTCCGCGGTCACCGCGACGCCGGCGGCGCGAGCACCCTCGAGCACCGCTACCGTCTCCCGCGCGGAGACGTGCTGGACATGGATGCGCCCGCCCTCGTAGGCGGCCAGCTCGCAGTCGCGCGCGACCATCGTCGACTCCGAGACCGACGGGATGCCGGCGATCCCGAGCAGCGCCGAGACCCCGCCCTCGTGCATCACGCCGCCGGCCGACAGCGACGGGTCCTCCTCGTGCAGGGCGATGCAGCGCCCGGCGAGGCGCTGGTACTGCAGCGCCTGGCGCATCAGTCGCGCCGCGCGCAAGGGCAGGCCGTCGTCGGTGAAGCCCACGGCGCCCGCCTGCGCCAGCGCCGCCATCTCCGACAGCCGCTCGCCCTCCTGGGCAACGGTCACCGCGGCGGTGAAGCCGGTCGGGATGCGCGCCTCGCGGCGGGCTCGCTCGCGCAGCGCCGAGACGATCGACGGCTCGTCGACGACCGGGTCGGTGTTCGGCATCGCGAGGATCGCGCAGTAGCCGCCCGCCGCCGCCGAGCGGGTACCGGTCTCGATGTCCTCCTCGTCCTCGCGGCCCGGCGTGCGCAGGTGCACGTGGGGGTCGACGAACCCCGGCAGCGCGTGCAGCCCAGCGGCGTCGACGACCTCCGCCTCCTCGGGCGCCTCGATCGATCCCGGCGCGCCGAGCGCGGCAACCTCGCCGTCGCGCACCAGCAGGTCGCCGGGGGCGTCCAGGCCGGCCCGCGGGTCGAGCAGGTGCGCGCCGCGGAGCAGCAGCGTCGCCGCGCGCGCGGGTGCGCGGTCGAGCAGGTGATCGATCGCACCGCTCATGCGAGCTGAGGCTCCGACGCTCGCCGCGACCGCGCGCCGGCGCCGGTCTGGGGCCCGCCCGGGGGCGTTCCGGCCAGCAGCTCGTAGAGCACCGCCATCCGGACGACGACCCCGGACTCGACCTGCTCGGTGATCAGCGCCTGCGGCGAGTCGATCACCTCGGCCGAGAGCTCGACGCCGCGGTTGACCGGGCCGGGGTGCATGAGCAGCTGCCCGCCGCCGAGCCGGCGGCCGTCGATCTGATAGTTGGTGGCGTACTCGCGCAGCGAGGGCACGAACGAGCCCGCCATGCGCTCGTGCTGCATCCGTAACGCGTAGACGACGTCCGCCTCGCCCAGATCGTCGAGCGTATGGCGGACCTCGCAGCCGAGCGCCTCGATCCCGCGTGGGATCAGCGTCGGCGGCCCGCAGACGGTCACGCGCGCTCCCATGCGCGTGAACGCGAGCACGTTCGAGCGCGCGACGCGGCTGTGCAGCACATCGCCGACGATCCACACCGAGAGACCCTCGATCCGCCCCGCGCGGCGGCGCAGCGTGTAGAGGTCGAGCAGCGCCTGGGTCGGGTGCTCGTGCTTGCCGTCACCGGCGTTGATGACCGCGGCCGGGCTCCAGCTCGCGACCAGCGCCGCGGCGCCGGCGTGTGGCGAGCGGAAGACGATCGCCGCCGGATCGTAGGCCGAGAGCGTCTGCACGGTGTCCTTGAGCGACTCGCCCTTGTCGACCGAGGAGCCGACGGCCTTGATGCTGACCAGGTCGGCCGAGAGCCGCTTCGCAGCGAGCTCGAACGAGGAGCTCGTGCGCGTGGATGCCTCGTAGAAGAGGTTGATGACCGTACGCCCGCGCAGCGTGGGAACCTTCTTGATCTCGCGACCCGAGACCTCGGCGAAGCTCTCGGCGCGGCCGAGAATGCGCTCGATGTCCGCGCGGTCGAGCTCGTCGACGGAGAGCAGGTTCATGATGGATACCTCCGCAGGGCGTCCCGCCCTGCGGTCTGAGATCGACTCTCGGCATCCCGCCTCGCGTGAACGGTCGGGCTGCGCCCGCCCTCCTCGGCGATCTCGGAGATCGTCACCTCGTCGTGGCCGTCAAGCTCCTCGAGGCGGACGTTGACGCGCTCAGCACGCGCGGTCGGCAGGTTCTTGCCGACGTAGTCCGGGCGAATCGGCAGCTCGCGATGGCCGCGGTCGGCGAGCACGGCGAGCTGGACGCGGCGCGGGCGGCCGTAGTCGAACAGCGCGTCGATCGCCACGCGCACCGTGCGGCCGGTGAACAGGACGTCGTCGACGAGCACGACCGTCGCCTCCTCGAAGCCGAAGTCGATGTGGGTGGCGTGGACCACCGGCCCGGTTGCGGGCGCCCGGGCGGGGTCGCGCAAGCCGAGGTCGTCGCGGTAGAAGGAGATGTCGAGATCGCCCAGGGGGACGGGCTCCCCGACCAGCTCGGCGATCTGGTCGCGCAGCCGAGCAGCGAGCAGCGCGCCGCGGCGGTGGATGCCGACCAGGGCGATCGGATCGGTCCCGGAGCGCTCGACGATCTCGTGAGCGATGCGCACCAGCGTGCGGCGCACGTCATCGCGATCGAGTACGACCTTGTGGCTCAACGAACGTCCTTCCTGGCCTCGCGGGACCGGATTAAAGGAACCGCGGCGACAGTAGCACCCGCCGATGACGCCACGCGATGGGTCTCCGCGCGCCGGTGGGCCCCTATCCCGGTGAAGCCGGCGACGGCTCGGCCGTCGGTGATGGCCGGCCATCACGGGCGCGCACGTGCTCGGGCTCGCCGCGCTCGGGCAGCGGGATCTCGACACGGTCGAAGTCGTGCGGGACGATCGAGGCGGCGAAGGCGCCGCGGGCCTCGTCGCGCAGCTCGCCGCCGGCGTAACGCGAGGAGACGTGCGTCAGCGCGAGCAGCTTGACCTCCGCCGCCGCGGCGAGCTCTCCCGCCGCCAGCGCAGTCGAGTGGCCTGTCTCGCGCGCGCGATTGGCGGCGTCGTCGGCGAAGGTCGCCTCGTGGACGAGCAGGTCGGCCCGGTGGGCGACGGCGCTCGTCATCGCGCACGGCGAGGTGTCGCCGGTGAGCACGACGGTCCGCCCGGGGCGCGGCGCGCCGATCACCTGCTCGGGGCGCACTCCGGCGACCGTCTCGCCCCGCTGCAGGCGCCCGAACTCGGGCCCGGGGGTCACGCCGAGCTCGCGCGCGAGGCGCTCGTCGAAGCGACCCGGACGCTCGTTCTCGATCAGCGCGTAGCCGAGCGCGCGCGTGCGATGCTCGACCTCGAACGCCGCGAGCCTGTAGCCGTCGCGCTCGAGCTGCTCGCCGGCATCGAGCTCGCTCACGTGCAGCTCGAACGGCAGCCTGCCGATCACCGGGGCGAGCACGCCGAGCAGGCGCTCGAGCCCGCGCGGGCCGTGCAGCGCGAGCGGGCGCTCGCGCGCGCCGAGGGCGTAGGTCTTCAACAGCCCCGGCAGCCCGAGCACGTGGTCGGCGTGGAAGTGGGTGATCAGCAGCGCGTCGATCTCCACCAGTCCGACCGAGCGGATCAGCTGGCGCTGGGTTCCCTCGCCGCAGTCGACGAGCACGCGGTCGCCTCCGCGGCGCAGCAGCGTGGCGGGCAGACCCCGCCGGGGGGTCGGAACCGACCCGGCGGTGCCGATGAAGACGACGTCGAGGTCCATGACGCGCCCCATCTTGTCGCGCCCGGGCGTGTTTGGGTGCTCGGCGGCCTCGGTCCCCGTTGCACAGGCAACTGCGTCGCCGGCTCCCAGCCTGGCTCAGTCGAGGTCGATCAGCTCGAAGCGCACTTCGCCGGCCTCCACGTGCGCGAGGCCCATCGTGTGCGTGGGCGCCCGCCGGCGCTCCGTCGGGCTGCCGGGATTGAAGATCTGCAGTCCGTCGTCCCCCGTTTCGTGGAGCGGAAGGTGCGAGTGGCCGAAGATCACGGCATCGGCCTCAGGGAAGCGCGCGCGCATCCGGGCCAAGCGCCCGCGCGACGGGCCCGCGTCGTGAGTCATCGCGATCCTCGCCCCGCCGGCCTCGATCACGCGCTCGGCCGGCAGCACACGGCAGACCTCGGCAACGTCGACGTTGCCATGAACGGCGTGCACCGGCGGGCCGATCAGCTCGAGCTCCGCCAGGGTGGTGGCCGTGCTGATGTCGCCCGCGTGCAGGATCAACTCGGCGGCGGCCAACCGCCGGACGCAGGCGGTTGGGAGCGCGCGGTCGCCGCGCGGCATGTGGGTGTCGGAGATGATGGCGAGTGAAGTCATGTGCTCGCGTCCTTGGGAAGGGCGTGAACGATCCATCCCGGGAGGACTACGATGCCAGCCGTGCCCGTCGCCGAGCGCATGACCGCCGAGGAG
>JBPCPD010000082.1:0-4223 GCA_050999535.1 Thermoleophilaceae bacterium | reverse complement strand
CTCTCGGGCGGCCAGCAGCAGCGCGTCGCGGTGGCGCGCGCGCTGGTCTCCAAGCCGGCAGTGGTCTTCGCCGACGAGCCGACCGGCAACCTCGACTCCAAGGCGTCCGAGGAGGTGCTGCAGCTGCTGCGCGAGGCCGTCGACGGGTTCGCGCAGACGGTGGTGATGGTCACCCACGAGCCCCACGCCGCAGCGTTCGCCGACCGCCTGGTCGCGCTGCGCGACGGGCGCATCGCCCACGACGGGCCCGCCGGCGACGAGGCCGCGGTGCTCGACCTGATGAAGGCCGCCTGATGGTGGCCGGCTTCCGGAGCATCTGCTAGGCGCGTGTTCTCGATCGCGCTCAAGGGGCTGCTCGCGCGGCGCAGGCGCGCGCTGGGCATCGGACTCGCGGTCTTCCTCGGCGTCTCGCTGGTCGCCGGCACGCTGGTCTTCACCGACACGATCAACCGCTCCTTCGACGATCTCTTCGAGCAGACGCTGCAGGGCACCGACGTGGTGGTCAGCGCGAGCGAGGTCGTGCACCAGGACGCCGAGCAGCCGCCGCCGTTCCCGGCCAGGCTGCTGGCACGCGTACGCGCGGTCGACGGCGTCGAGGCGGCCGACGGCAGCGTCGGCGCGCTCGCCCGGGTCACCGACGCGAAGGGCGAGCCGCTCGGCAACGGTTTCGCGCCGAGCTTCGTTTTCTCGGCCGGCCAGGAGCGCTTCAACCCGGTGACCTTCTCCGCCGGGCGCAACCCGGCCAGCGGCGGCGAGGCGGCGATCGACGCGACCACCGCCGAGCGCGGCGGGGTCGAGAGCGGCGACAAGGTCGGCGTCGCCGGCGACCGCGCGCTGCGGCGATTCGAGGTCGTTGGCCTGTTCACGCTCGGCGAGGCTTCGACGGGCGGCTCCTCCTCGACCGTGCTGACCCTCGACGCCGCGCGCGCGGTCACCGACCGCGAGGGCCTGCTCGACCAGATCTCGATCGCCGCCGCGGACGGGGTGCAACCGCTCGAGCTGCGCGAGGCCGTGCGCCAGGCGCTGCCCGCCTCGGTCCGCGTCGAGACCGCTTCCCAGAGCGCCGACCGCCAGACCGCCCAGATTGACGAGGAGTTCCTCGGCTTGATGCGCACGGTCCTGCTCGTCTTAGGCGGGGTCGTGGTCGTCGTCGCCGCGTTCCTGATCTTCAACACGTTCTCGATCACCGTCGCCCAGCGGATCCGCGAGTTCGGGCTGTTGCGCACGCTCGGCGCCTCGCGCAGGCAGGTGCTGCGCAGCGTGCTCGCCGAGGCCGCCGCGATCGGGCTGCTCGCCTCGCTCGCGGGGCTCGCCGGCGGTGTCGCCGCGGCGATCGGGCTGCGCGCGATGTTCGACGCGATCGGGATCGACCTGCCCAGCAGCGGGACGGCGTTCGAGCTGCGCACGGTGATCGTGGCGCTGCTGCTCGGCCTGGTGATGACCGTCCTGTCCTCGCTCGCGCCG
Source organism: Thermoleophilaceae bacterium (assembly GCA_050999535.1). Lineage (GTDB taxonomy): Bacteria > Actinomycetota > Thermoleophilia > Solirubrobacterales > Thermoleophilaceae > JAAYBF01. The sequence goes on along the minus strand of JBPCPD010000082.1, from coordinate 2,759 downwards.
GCCCTGCGCGCGACGCGCGTGACCCCGATGGCCGCGTTGCTCGAGGCCGAGCTGCCCGAGCGCCCAGGGCGCGGCCGGATCCGGGCGCTGCTCACCGCGCTGCTGGCGATCGCCGGGATCGCGCTGTTGCTGACCGGGCTGTTCGCCGACGTCGGCTCCTCGCAGAGCGCGGCGGTGCTGATGGGCACGGGCGCGACGGCGATCCTGTTCGCGGTGTCGCTCTACAGCCCCCGGCTGGTCGGCCCGATCGCCTCGCTGATCGGCCGCCCGCTCGAGCGCCTGCGCGGCGTTCCGGGGCGCCTCGCGCGCGAGAACGCGGTGCGCAAGCCCGGCCGCACGGCGGTGACCGCGGCGGCGCTGATGATCGGCCTGGCCCTGGTCACCTTCGTGACCGTCTTCGCCTCGGGCATCTCGAGCTCGATCGAGGATTCGGTGCGCAAGGGCGTCCGCGCGGACGTGACGGTCCAGAACCAGGACGGCTTCTCGCCCTTCGCCCCGGCGGCCGCGCGCGAGGTGGCAGGCGTCGAGGGCGTGCAGCGGGTCTCGCGCGTGAGCGCGACGCGGGTCGAGCTGCGCGGGATCGACGGCGACGTGCGGGCCTCGGGCGTGGAGCCCGCCTCGGTGCTGGGAGCACTCGAGCTCGATTGGGAGGAGGGCTCCGACGTGACGATGGAGGGCCTGACCGACGACCAGGTGGTCGTCGAGGACGGCTGGGCGAAGGACAACGGCGTCGCGGTCGGCGACCGTCTGGACGCGCTGGGCAAGAACGGGAAGCGGGCGCAGTACGGCGTCGTCGGGCGCTTCACCCAGGAGGCCGGCGCGCTCGGACGCGTGGTTGGCACCCGGACCGCGCTGGAGCGCGCCTTCGGCGAGAAGCGCGACAGCATCGCCTTCGCGACGCTCGCTCCCGGCGCGGGCTCGGAGACGGCGGAGCGGATCCAGAAGCTGGTCGAGAAGCGCTACCCGGCCGCCGAGGCGCTCGATCAGGAGGAGCTGATCGACAACCAGCAGGCGCGGATCACGCCGATCGTCGGGCTCTTCTACGCGCTGCTCGCGCTCGCGGTGATCGTCGCTGCGCTCGGCGTCACCAACACGCTGAGCCTCTCGATCCACGAGCGCACGCGCGAGCTCGGCCTGCTGCGCGCGGTCGGTATGTCCAAGCGCCAGGTGCGCCAGATGATCCGCTACGAGTCGGTGATCACGGCGCTGATCGGGGCGATCCTCGGCGTCGTGCTCGGGGTGCTGTTCGCCGCGCTCGTCGCGCGCCCGCTCGCCGACGAGGGCTTCGCGCTCTCCTACCCGATCGTCGTGCTCGCGCTGCTGCTCGTGGCGGCGGCACTCCTGGGCGTGCTCGCCGCGGTCCTGCCCAACCGACGGGTGACGCGCTTGAATGTGCTCGAAGCGGTTTCGTACGAGTAGTAAGCTGCAACGCGTGGGCCCTGGGCTTCGCACACGCCGCACCGGGAGTGGCATCGTCGTCCTCGCGTTCGTGCTCGTCGCGGGCGTCGTCGCCGGCGCTTCGGCCGCTGCGCCCGACGGTGCCACCTCGGCCGCTTCGCCTACCGACCGTGACACCGGCGCGCCCGCGGCCGCGGCACGCTCGTTCGTGATCGATGCGCGTGGCAGCAGCAGCGGGCTCGGCAGGGTCCTGCGAATCGGGGACTTCCGCCCGCAGCGCAACGCGACCGTCGCCGCCGCGCGCGCCGCCTTCGGGCGCCCCTCGAGCAGCCGCGACCGCGACAGCTTGTGCCCGATCGCCTGGCGCTCGGTCGGCGTCCGGATCCTGTTCGCGAACTTCGGCGCCGGCAGCGCCTGCGCGCCGCGCCTGGGCAGCGCACAGGTGGCGGTCGTGAGCGGACGTCGCTGGCGCACGGCTCAGGGACTGGGGATCGGCGCAACTCCGGGGCGCCTGCGCGAGGTCTACCCCGGCGCCGACCGCGTTGGCGCGCGCTCCTACCGGATCGTGACCGGACGCAACGTCTTCGGCTCCGATGACGCGCCCTACGCCGTCGTCAGCGCGCGGCTGTCGGACGGGCGGATCAGCTCGTTCCGACTGTTCGTCGGCGCCGCGGGCGAGTAGCTCGTCCTCATCCGTTGCCTTCGGCGATGATGAGCAGGGTCGGCTCGCTGGCTCCCACCAGCTCACGACTCGACCACGGGGTGGTAGTCGCGCTCTGCCATCGCGAACGTCCAGGCCACGGCCTGGTGGGCGGTCTCTACGTCGGGCGGGACGCGCAGCATGTAGGACCTCGCCGAGCCGTCTTGCTTGGGCGTCGAGTTGACGAGCTCGACGACGCACAGCGGCTCATCGCCGGCCATGTCCGCGCGCCACAGCCGGGCGTCGAGCAGCCCCGGGAAGGGCGGCTCGTGGACCTCGTCGAGCTTGGTGGCGTCTACCGCGCGCAGGTAGCGCTCCAGGCCATAGCGCTCGATCATCACGCGGCGTATCTCGACGTTCGGCTCCCTCGCGATCCGCCTGGGCTCGAGCCGCCGCTCGATCACATCTCGTGGCACGCGCACGCCGTGCCACGCCCAGATCCCGAATCCGTCGGGATAGAGCAGCGCGGAGCCGCTATCGCCGTGGAGGTGACCCTCCCGATCACGGTGGAGATGACAAGGGCCGCCGGAAAGCGTCATAGAAGGCCAGTTGCACTGCGTCGTGCTGGCCCAAGAGAGTCGAGGCGTGGCGATCCTCCCTCCCAGCCGGGCGCCGGCGGTGCCCGAGCAGGTGATCGGCTTGGCTGTGCCCGACCTGGGCC
>JBPCPD010000035.1:0-3497 GCA_050999535.1 Thermoleophilaceae bacterium | reverse complement strand
GGGCCTCGTCGACGATGATGAACGCGTCGTTAAGGGTTCTACCCCGCATGAACGCGAGCGGCGCGACCTCGATCACGCCGCGCTCGAGGTGCTGGTTGACCTTCTCGGGCTCGAGCATGTCGTAGAGCGCGTCGAACAGCGGCCGCAGATAGGGGTCTACCTTGGCCATCAGGTCCCCGGGCAGGAAGCCCAGCCGCTCGCCGGCCTCGACGGCCGGGCGGGTGAGCACGATCCGGTTGACCTCCCGCCGCTGCAGCGCGGCCACCGCCATCGCCACCGCGAGGAAGGACTTCCCGGTGCCGGCCGGCCCGATGCCCACGGCGATCGTCTGGCGGCGGATGGCGTCCACGTAGCGCTTCTGGTTCACCGTCTTCGGCGCCACCTTCAACCCCCGGTGACGCCACACCACGTCCTCCAGGATGTGGCTGGGGCTCTCGTGGCGCTCGAGCACGGAGCCGATCGCCTCGATCGTCCCGGGTGCTACCTCGTGGCCCTTGCCGACGAGCTCGCCGAGCTCGCGCACGACGGTCTCGCCCGCGTCGACATCGGCGTCGGAGCCGTCGAGGGTCAGCACGTTTCCGCGCAGGTGGACGTCGCACCCGAGGTGGTCCTCGAGCGTGCGCATGATGCGGTCGCCGGGCCCGGCGAGCTCGGCGGCGAGATCGTTGGAGAGCTCGAGCTGCTTGCGCACTACGGCTTCAGCATCTCCTGCACCGCGGCGCTGACTCGGCGGCCGTCGGCGCGCCCCTTGACCTGTGGCATCACGACCGACATGACGCGACCCATGTCCCGTGGCGAGCTCGCGCCCGACTCGGCGACCGCGTCGCCGACGATCGCGTGCAGCTCCTGGTCGGGGATCTGGTCGGGCAGGTATGCCTCGATCAGGCCCGCCTCGTGCTCCTCGGTCGCGGCGAGGTCGGCCCGGTCGGCATCGCGATAGGCCTGCGCGGACTCCAGGCGCCGCTTGTGCTCGCGCTGGAGCACCTCGATCGGCTCTCCGCTGGCGTCCTTGTCCGCCTTCTGCAGCTCGGACACGATCAGGCGCAGGGCGCCGGCGCGGCCCCGGTCGCCCGCCTTCAGCGCGGCGGTCGCGTCGGCCTGCACCTGCTCGAGGAGCGTCACTGCCTCCAGTGTAGGCCGCGACCAGCGGTCAAAGTCGCCACCTTCGACTGCTGCGCGACACTGGTCGGCATCACGGCGATCCGTTCGACCGCATGCTCGTCGCCCAGGCACGCCTGGAGCGTCTGACGCTGGTCAGCCGCACCGAGCGGCTCGAGACCTGCGCCGCGGACCTCCTCCGGGCCTGACCTCGCCGACCCCCGGCCGAGCCCAGGGCCGACCATAGACTCGGCGCATGGCCGACGGCACCCTGCTCCTCGTCGCCGGCGCACTGCTCGCGCTCGGCATCGCGGCCTCGCTGGTCGCCGGCCGGCTGCGGGTCCCCGGCCTCGTGCTGTTCCTCGGCGTCGGCATGGTGGTCGGCTCCGACCTGCTCGGCTGGATCCACTTCGGGGGGTCGATCGAGGACGTCGAACTGGCGCGCACGATCGGGATCGTCGCGCTCGCGCTGATCCTCTTCGAGGGCGGCCTCGCCGCCGGCTGGGGGGAGATCCGCCCGGCGATCGGCCCCGCGCTCTCGCTCGCCGTCGCCGGCACCTTCATCACCGCCGTGGTGACCGGCCTCGTCGCCACCCTGCTGCTCGACCTCTCGACCGTACAGGGTCTGCTGCTGGGCTCGATCGTCGCCGCGACCGACAGCGCGGCGATCTTCTCGGTCCTGCGCGGCTCGAGCCTCGACCGCAAGCTGGCGCGTGTGCTGGAGGGCGAATCGGGCTTCAACGACCCGGTCGCGGTCGTGCTCGTGCTCGGCTTCATCGAGTACATCCGCCAGCCCGACTACGGCGTGCTCGACATGACGCTGCTCGCGCTCGGCGAGCTGAGCATCGGCGTGGCCGTCGGCCTCGCCTTCGGCGCGGTCGCGGTGCTCGCCTTCCGCCGCGCGCGCTTCGCCTCTACGGGCCTCTACCCCGCCGCGTCGATCGCCGTCGCGGCGATCGGCTTCGGCGCGGCCGACTTCCTGCACGGGTCGGGATTCATGTCGGTCTACATCACGGGCCTCGCGCTCGGCAGCACGCAGCTCCCGGCGCGACGCACGATCGAGGACTTCCACGACGGGCTCTCGTGGGTGAGCCAGATCGCGGTCTTCCTGACGCTCGGGCTGCTGGTCAACCCGTCCGAGCTGGTCGGGGTCGCCGGCGAGGGGGTGCTGATCGCCGCGGTCGTCATGTTCGTCGCCCGGCCGCTGGCCGCCTACGCCTGCACGCTGCCGTGGGGCCTGGACCTGCGCCAGGCGACGCTCGTCGGCTGGGCGGGTCTGCGCGGCGCGATCCCGATCGTGTTGGCGACCTTTGCGGTGATCGAGGGTGTCGACGAGTCGCGCTCGTTCTTCAACATCGTGTTCTTCGTCGTGCTGGCCTCGACTCTGATCCAGGGCGCGACGCTCGATCCGCTCGCCCGCCGGCTCGGCCTGACCTCCGACGAGCCGGCGCTCTCACGCTCGCTGCACGAGGTCGGCACGATTCGCCGGCTCGGCGCCGAGGTGCTCGAGTACCCGGTCCGCGAGGACGACGCGATCGTCGGGCGGGTGGTCAACCAGCTGATGCTCCCGCGCGACGCGCTGGTGAGCGTGGTGGTGCGCGGCGAGGAGGCGCTGCTGCCGCGCGGCTCGACCGCGATCGGGGCCGGCGACCGCCTCCACATCCTCGTCCGCGAGCCGGCACGGGCGGTGGTCCAGGAGCTGTTCGATCTTTGGCACACCGGTCCGATCGGCGCGGAGGAGGAGCCCCTACCGGTGTTTGCGGGGCGCTCGCCGATCTTCTCGGTCAAGCCCTGGCGCGGTGGGATCAGTGACCCCGCGGCGCCCGGCGAGATCGAGGGCGTGGCGGTCCTGCGCCGGCTGCGCACGCGCCGCGACGAGGCGGGCGCGCTGGTGCTGCTCGCCGACGGGCGCTTCGCGGTCACCGGCGAGAGGATCGTCGCGCTCGGCGGCCAGCGCCAGCTGCTGCGCTACACCCGCGAGCGGATCGGGCGCGCGGAGACCGACCAGGCGCGCGCGTGGTGGCAGGAGGTCGCGGGCGCCGTAGCGCGGTCGGGGTGAAGCCCGGCGCCGAGCGCAGGCGACGGCTGCCGGCTCAGAGGCGCACCAGGTGCTTGGCCTCGATCCCGCGCGTCACCCCGCGGAAGTCGACGACCAGCGGTGCGCCGTGCACGACGGCCTGGAGGTCGAGGCCGGGGTGAGCGGTCAGGATCACGGCCGCGTCGGCACGATCGAGCACGGCCTCCAGCGACTCCGACCGAAGGCCGAAGTCGGGAAGCTCGGGCACGTGCTCGTCGTGGTAGACCAGCTCGCTGCCACGCTCGGCCAGGATGCGCATGATCTTGATCGCCGGCGACTCGCGCAGATCGCCGACGCCGGGCTTGTAAGAGACCCCCAGCAC